>NZ_DBEXAY010000185.1:0-9549 GCF_048170485.1 Victivallis sp.
CACATCTACCGCTATTTTTATTTTGAGATATTGAACCGGCTCTCCTTTTTCTCCGATCGATTCAACAGAGAGTTGATTCAGACGGTAGATTCCGGATTGAAAAAAAATTACCTGTGGAAAGAACAGCCCGAGTGGTGGCAAGGCTTCGAGTCGATCTACCCCTTTCTGGCCGCACCTTTCGTGCAATCCGGAACAAAAACAGCTCTGCGAAAATTAAAATTATTGAAATTTAAGGTGTACTGTCTTCCCAGACGAATCGTCAAAATCAAAAAAATGCTGTTTCGGCAAAGTTGGTGATATCTCCATGAAAATTTGTCATATCTGTTATTTTGCCGCTCGCGGTGGAGCTGCCACGGCTGCCATGCGTCTGCACCGGGCGTTGTCAAAACAGGGCGAAGACTCCCGATTCATGGCTGTCGTTCATGAAAATCTGCCAGATGTGATCCCGCTCGGCACTCCGCGAAAGCTTTTTTTCATGCGACAGTTTCAGCGTTTCGTGCACCAGTCGTACCGCCTTGCAAAATCGACCAATTACAGTGGACATACGTTCCAACTTT
Organism: Victivallis sp.; assembly: GCF_048170485.1. Lineage (NCBI taxonomy): Bacteria > Pseudomonadati > Lentisphaerota > Lentisphaeria > Victivallales > Victivallaceae > Victivallis > Victivallis sp. Next base: position 558 of record NZ_DBEXAY010000185.1, read on the forward strand.
TCCCTGGAGGACTGGTGCCGGAAATCCTGGCCCAACATCCGGATATTATTCACTTGCACAGCATTGTTGGCGAAATGATGTCCGTACCGGAAATCAGTAGACTCTGCCGACACGCTCGCGTTGTCTGGACCTTTCATGACGGCTGGCCTTATCACGGAACGGAACAATACCATATTCCCGGCACGGTTCCCCGTTATCGCGATGGTTATACACGCAGCAACCATACGGATCACGGAATCGATCTAGACCGCTTTTACTGGAATAGGAAACGCCGACACTGGCTGGACTTGCCCCTTCACATTATTTCTCCAAGCCACTATCTTGCAAAAGAAATTCGAGAAAGTGTCTTGTTTTGCGACCATCCGGTAACCGTCATTCCACATGGACTTTCCTGCGAAGAGTTTGCGCCGGGAGATCGCCATGCCGCCTGCACACGGTTGAACCTCAATCCAAACGCCGATTATATCGGCCTCGCCGCCGTGGACTTCTCGAATCGCGTAAAAGGAGGTGACTTGGCCAGGAGACTGCTCGACAGGCTCATCAAAGAGAACCGAAAAATTATTTTCCTCGTTGCCGGCATTGCTCCGGAACTGGCCGCATTGCAGTCCACCGGCCGAGTCCGCTGCCTCAATATGCTTTCACAACAGGAAATGAAATATTTCTATCAAGTTCTGACAATGTTCTTCAATCCGACTCGCATTGAATCCTTTGGATTGACGAACCTGGAAGCTTTATTTTCCGGGATACCGGTACTCTCCACCAATCAGGGAGCCATTCCTGAAGTCGTAAGGCATCTGCAGACCGGATATCTTGCTGAGCCGGAAAACATCGATGATTTCCTGTATGGTTTCAACTACCTGCTCAAAAATCGGCCACGTTTGAGTGAAAATGCCCGTCTCACTGCAGCGGAAGAATTTTCTGCAACCCGGATGGCAACACGTCATATCGCACTATATCAAAAAGCAGCAATTTGTAACACGGAAAAGAACTCCAGCAAAGAGTGATTTCGTATATTCTCGCTGCGTTTTCGCTACTCCTGTTTCCTCCCGCTACGGATAAACTCCCGCAACAAGATCGATTGCTTCCGGTCATTTGTCTCCTGCGCCGAACTCACCCAACCTGCGCAGGTTGAATTCAATCCGCGGATCGTCGGGGCGCAGTTCCCGTGCCCGCAGCCACGCTTTGCGAGCTCCGGCCCGATCCCCTTCCAGATAACAGCGCACTCCGGCCGCAAAGGCGAGTTCCGCCTCCGAACCGATTCCCCGGTCAAGTTGGCGGTTCAACAACTGCAGGGCTGCCGGTTGCCGGTTCGCCGCCAGCAACAGCGAAACCGCATTGCCGTACCAGCCGCCCAGATACTGTTCCGGAGCAAACATGGCAGGTTCCGCCGTCGCATTCAGCGGCTCCAGCAACAGCTGCGCCGCCAGCGGGAAATCGCCGCGCCGCATGGCCGCCTCCCCGGCGAAACAGCGGCCGGTGTTTTCGTAGAGCAGACGAGCCTTCTCCGGAACTCCTTCCGTAGCTTCCAGAAAGGCGTTGCCCGCTTGGGCGATCAACGCCGGATCGTTGCGGTTGAAGCCGGCCAGCGCCAGCCCCTCCATCGCCTTTGCATTCGGCACCCGTGCCGCTTCGACGGCATAGCTAAAGAGTTTGGCCGTATCCGAAAATACCGGCAGATACCAAAGCGTCACACCGGCACAGAGCACAAACCAGCATACCGCACCGGCCGCCAGTCCCCGCCGCCAATCGGGATGACGCAACAGCAGACGCTCTGCAAGCACCACGAGAAATCCCCATACCACGGCGGACGGGAAGTAACCGTATCGCTCACAGAAATCGGCATTGGTGAATCTGCCGCTCGCTTCCGACGGCAGCCACATTCCACCGAATGCGCAGGCAAATAGCAGCATCGCCCGCCAGGAGAGGCCGCTTTTCCGGGCGGCGAGCATCAGAACCAACGCCACTCCGGCGGCGGAGAGAACGCCGGGCAGCCAGTTGTCCGCAACGTGAAAACGGGGGTGGAGCGGATTCATCCCCGCCGGCAGAACCGAGGCGGCAACATAGCGGCAGAAGCGCACCATCGCTCCGAGCAACCCGCTTCCGCCCTCCGGCGGCGGTGCTTCGCCGGCGAGATCGACCATGGAAATCCCGGTCACCATCGCGGTCGCCGCCAGGGCGAAAACAATCTGCGGCAAAGCCAGCCGAATGGAGCTCCAACGACCGGAGCGGCAGTAGAGATACAACACCATCACGCCGAATAACGGCAGGGTCGAGGGTTTGCTGACGCCGGCCAGAAACAGCAGAACCGCACTCACCCGGGAGGCTTTCCCCGCCGCCGCGGCCCGGAGAAACAGCCAGAAGGCGGCGAAGGCGAACACTCCGGCGGTCAGATCCTTGCGCTCCGCGATCCAGGCCACCGATTCCACCCGGGCCGGAAGCACCGCCCAGAGCAGAGCACCCGCCGCGGCGATCCAGTCGCGCACCTCAAGGTGGCGGAATACCAGAAAGAGCAGGAGCGCGGAGACGCCGTGCAACAGAAGATTGTGCCAGTGATACCCGGCAGGAAGAGTGCCGAAAAAGAACCGGTCCACCATCAGCGAAAGCATCGGCAGCGGCGTGTACAGCGTCTGAAAGGTGTGCGTGGCAAGATGCAACGCATTTTCCAGCGAGGGAAGCAACCGGTCGTTGAACAGCACAAACCGGCCGTCATCCCACTCCACCAGAAACGGATACCCCGCGCTGGGCAGGAACGGCAGAACCGCCAGAAGAAAGACACCGCACCCCCACCAGAAGGATAGCGTGCGGCCAGAAACGCTCCGGATTCCCCTTGTCCGATCCGGCATATCAATCAATCCACACCGGTCTTATCCAGCTCCTGAACGATATCCAGACTGCTGCGGTCCGCCGTTGCATCCTCTTCCCCGCCGAGGGTGACGGTCACGCCGGTAATCATATCGCGGAGACGGTCACTGAAATTGGCCAGCACAAACAGCGCGCCCAGAGCGATGACCACCACCAGAATGATGTATTCCACCACAGCCTGACCGCGCTGGCCTCTCCGTTTCCGGTTGCGAATGACTCCCATCTTTTGCCCTCCCGATCCTCTCTAATGGTTTTAAGGAATATCGAAACTCACCAGTTCAACCAACCGGCGGCCATACACAGATACGCCGGAAAACAACGCGAGAAGCGCAAACGCCAGCACCACCGCGCACGCCAGCATGGCGACATACTCCGCCAGCACCTGTCCGCGCGCGTTCGCCATGGCCGCCCCTCTCCTGCTCCGTCAATGCCGCGCCCTGCCCTTGCGCATGATGATCTCGTTCTTCTCGTCGAGCACGATCACCGTCGGCGAGATCACCGAAGCCTCCGTCTCGGAGCAGACGCTGAACGCCATGATGGTCACCACGTCTCCGACACTGCCGCAATGAGCCGCCGGCCCGTTGAGACAAAACACCTTGCTGCCGGGTTCCCCGGGGATGGCGTAGGTTTCCAGCCGCTTCCCGTTGTTCCGGTTTACCACGAGAATCTTTTCGTAGGGGAGAATCCCCGCTTCCGCCAGCAGTTCCGGATCAATTTCCAGACTGCCTTCATAATCGAGCATGCAAGCTGTCAGACGGGCGTTGTGAATCTTGCCGCTCAGCATAATTTTCTGCATAACGATCAACAAACTCCGCTGTTGAATTTTTACAAATGCACTATTAATATACTACCGTTTCCGGATTATCCCAATCCGCGCGGAGGATTTTATTGAAAATTCCCCTGAATTTTCCTCCTTTACAGCTTCGCGGCCCGACCTTCATTCGGTGTTGATGTGTCCGCCCAGACGGCTACGCCGATACTCGCCCGGCGTCATCCCGGTCCGGCGGAAGAACTGCCGGCGGAAATAGACCGGATCGTTGAACCCGGATTCAAAAGCGATCTCCTTCACCGAAAGATGGCTGTTCACCAGGAGTCTTCGAGCGCAGTTGATCCGTGCATCGTTGATCGCATCGATCACGGTGCATCCGAACCGCTCCCGGTAGAGCCGCCCCAGATAATCGGGGTGACAGCCCAGCTCCCGGGCCAGCGTTGCGGTGGAGATATCCTCTTCGAAATGGAGCCGGATCAGCGTCTCGGCCTGTTCCGGAATCGTCCCCCCTGCCCCGCGGCCCGGACCGTGCTCCGGCGGCAATGCCGCTTCCGCCAGCAGGAGTTCTCCGAGCAGATCGATGCACCGTTGATGTTCCGCCAGGCGGTTTCGCGCCGCTTTCTCTTCGGTGAGCAACAGGGAAAAGTATTCCGCAAACCGCCCCGGCCGGGCCGCCGGAGCCGTGCCGGCGAGTGTGGCAAGCCGCGCCTCTCCCGCTTCGCTCCGGGGCAGGAAATGGCACCAGAAGAACGACAAATCCGCCCCGTATGCACCGATTCCGCCATGGCGTCGGCCGGGGGAGAGCACCAGATATTCCCCCGCCTCCACCCGGAAGCGCTGCGTCTCCTCAAACATCTCCAGCACCCCGGAAACAACCAGAATCAGCTCGTAGGAATCGATCACCCGGGTGATGTGACGCCCCTTCCCCCGGGAGATGAAGCGGCCGGCGCTGACCAGCCGGCAAATTGTCTCATCGACAGCAGCCATATCGGAATTGTCCTCTGTTTATGATACTTTATCCCCCTTCCGGAAAAAAGCAAACGACGCTATAATAAAAGCAGACAAAAAAAATCCGTCGAATGAAGAAAGGAGTCCGATATGAATCACTCATTTTCCGCAGTCATGCGCGACCCGGTGTTTGCGCCGCGCATGGAAAGCTGCCGCAACGCCACCATTCCCTCTTCAGTGGCGAGGTGTCGGGAAACCGGCCGCATCGACTGTTTCCGGCTCGACTGGAAGCCGGGCATGCCGAATCAGCCGCACCGTTTTTTCGACTCCGACTTCGCCAAGGTGCTCGAGGGGATGGCCTACATGGTCGAACTTCACCCGGAAGACAAGGCTCTGGCGGAAGAGCTCGACCGTTTCGTCGACCTGGTCATCTCCGCTCAGCAGCCGGATGGCTACCTCAACACCTACTACACCTGCGTCGAACCGGAAAACCGCTGGAAGCATCTGTTTGAAAGTCATGAACTTTACTGTGCCGGCCACCTGATGGAAGCCGCGGTTGCCCATTTCCACGCCACCGGGAACCGGAAGTTTGTCGACGCCCTCGCCCGTTATGCCGACTACATCGGCTCGGTATTCGGCCCCGCTCCCGGTCAGAAGCAGGGATATCCCGGCCACGAGGAGCTGGAACTCGCCCTCTGCAAGCTTGCCGACGCCACCGGCGAGAAAAAATATGCCGAACTTGCCAAATTCTTCATCGACCGCCGCGGCACGTCGCCGAACTACTTTGAGGAAGAGGCGAAACGGAACGGCTCCTCGCTGAGCCGAGAACAGCTTGCCAACCGGCAGGCGGCCCGGCCGGTCCGGGAGGAGCAGGATGCGGTGGGGCACAGTGTCCGCGCCCTCTATCTCTACTCCGGCATGGCCGACGTCGCCGCCGCCACGCAGGACAAGGAGCTGTTCGCCGTCTGCGAGCGGATGTTCGACAGCATCGCTCAAAAACGGATGTACATCACCGGCGGGTGCGGGTCCACCCCCATTCAGGAGCAGTTCACCGTCGACTGGAATCTGCCGAACGACACCTCCTATGCGGAAAGCTGTGCGACCATGGCGCTGGTCCTCTTCTCCCGGCGGATGCTGGAATACACCGGGCGCGGCAAATTCGCCGACGTCATGGAACAGGCGCTTTACAACGGCGCACTGAGCGGAATCAGCCTCCACGGCGACCAGTACTTCTACGCCAATCTGCACGAGGTCGATGCCAATACGTTTGTGCACAACACCACCTGTGCGGAACGGCAGCCGTGGTTCGGCTGCTCCTGCTGCCCGACCAGCTACTGCCGCTTCCTGCCGCAACTGGGGAATTTCACCTTCACGACGCGTCAGGGCGAGTTCCGGCTTGACATTCCGGCCGCCGGACTCTACCGGTTCTCCGAAGGAGAGCTGGAAATCGGCGGGCAATACCCCTACGACGGTTTGATTCCGATCACAATCCGGCGCGGCGGTTCGTTCCGCCTGGCGCTGCGCATTCCCGGCTGGTGCAGAGCGTTCCAGCTCCGGCTCAACGGCGCTTTGGTCGACGCAACGCCGGAAGAGGGCTACCTTCAGCTGGAGCGCGAATGGAGCTCCGGCGACCGGCTGGAACTCGCGCTGGAAATGCCGGTTGAGGTGGTTCGCGCCCACTGGCGGGTCACCTCCGACGCCGGCAGGATCGCCCTGATGCGCGGCCCGGTGGTCTATGCGCTGGAAAGCGTGGACAACGGCGACCGCATTCCCCGCTTGATTCTGCCCGCCCGGCAGGAGTTCAAGCTCGAAGAGGCGCCGGGACTTCCGGCCGGGACCGTCGCCATCCGGGGACGGGCGTTCGAGGAGAGCGACTGCTCCGGCGGCGCCCTCTACTACCGGGGAGAACCGGAGCGGAAGGAGACGGAATTCCTGGCGGTTCCCTCCGCGCCCTGGCAGAACCGCGGACCGGCACACATGGCGGTCTGGATGCGAGGCGAATAACGGCCGGTTCCGCCGCGGGAGCGTTCCCCTCACGCCGGGGGGAGCGCTCTTTTTGTATGGAGGCATATTCCCCCGGCGGGAAAGGAACGGAGCAGACCCTTGCCGCGCCTCGAGATCCGTGAATTGAAATTTCCTGTTTTCAACTTATATTAAAAAAGAAAACCGGATGGAATTCGACTATGGCAGCAACATCTCTCAAACAGCAGAGCCGAATCATCATCGACAACTCCGTCACCCGACTGGGGGGGATCGATGTGGGCAAATATCCGCAGCATCACTTTCTCTACGACCACACCCCACCCCTGGAGAGCTGGCCGCTGCGGATTGATTTCGCCGGAACGGATGAATGGGTGAAGGGGTGCTACCGTTTCCGGGAGAATTCGGAAATCTTCGCCGTCGAGTTCGTCCGGGTCGGTCACTTTCGGTTTGTGCAGGATGGCGCGGAGTTCCCGGCGGGGCCGGACACTGTCTTTCTGGTCCGGCCCGGCTGTGACGTGGAAATGGCCTGCGAAATCGACTCCAGCGCCATGAAGCGGACGGTCTGCATTACCGGCCCGCTGCTGGAACCTCTGCTGGAAACCCTCGGCCTGGCCCGGGTCAATCTGATTCCGATCCGCAATCCGGGGGAGCTGGACCTTTGCTTTGACGAAGCGGTTCGCCTGCTGCGGGAACGGCCGGATGATTTTGCCGTGCGCAGTTCCATTCTGCTGTACCGGCTGCTGCATCTTCTTTCGCTCGATTCCCGGCAGGAGCGTATGCCCGAGCCGTTGACGGCGGTGCTTCGCTATCTGGATCGGAATCTCGGCGGCAGCGCAACGATCGACGAGCTGACGGAACGGTTTCATCTGAGTGCGGCGACGCTGCACCGGCTCTTCCGCCGCCACGTCGGGATTTCGCCGATTCATTATCTGATTCAGCGGAAGATGGAGGCGGCCAAGCGTCTGCTGTTGACGACGGAGGAGCCGATCAAGGAGATTGCCTTCCGGCTCGGGTACTCCAACGCCCTCTATTTCTCCTCGGAGTTTCACCGGTTTCAGGGGGAATCGCCACGGGATTTCCGCCGCCGCCGGCTGAATCCGCCGGAAAGTCGCTGAATTTTCCGCAATCCGACTGGACAACACCGGCAATGTCGATTATCTTATGAGAAAACCTGCCGGTTCCGACGGAGTCGGCAGGTTTCATGCCAGGGTGGCGGAACGGCAGACGCAATTGACTTAAAATCAATCGGTCAAAAAACCATGCGGGTTCGAATCCCGTCCCTGGCACTACCTTCCGTCCCGCTCCGGAAAACCGGTGCGGCATGAGCGGGCACACCGGAGGAAGTGGCATCCCTGTTCCGCGCATCCCCCGGAGGCGGACCCCGCGTATGTGGCGTGACCGGAAAAGCAAAAGAGGCGATCCATGGAGAAAAAAGGCATATCCATCGAAAAGATTGCGCAACTTGCCGGCTGCTCCAAAGCCACCGTCTCCCGCGCACTTTCCGGCTCCGTCACCGTAAGTACCCCTCTGCGGCAGAAGATTCTCGGAATCGCCCGCCGGGAACACTATCGAGAAAACAGCCGGGCCGTGGCGATTCTGATCAGTTCGCATTTCATGGTCGGCTATGCAGGCCGCCTCTGTTCCGCCCTGTTGAAGGAGCTTCAGAACAATCAGTTTCGACCAATTGTGATTACGCTCTGCGACCTTGAGCTGCTCAATGCCATTCCTCTCTGCGGCATCATTGCGATCACCTACAATCCGGGCATCGAGAGCTGGTGGGGCAAGAACAGCAACATTCCGCTGGTCATCATCAATCAGTTCTCCAACCATATCGACGGTATTTTCAGCGTCTCCTCGCACATTGAACAGGGGGTTGAACTCGCCGTCAACCAGCTGGTGAAATACGGCCACCGCCGGATCGGCCGGATTGCGGGAGAAGGGTTGCTCTATGATGGAATGACCATGATTGGCACCCGGCAGAACGCCGCCTTCCGCCGCCTCTGCGCACGGCACGGAATCGAAGAGCTTCAGACGATTGCCGGCTATGAGTTCAGTCCGATGATGCAACAACTCAAACAACTTCTGGATCAGAGGATTTCTGCTCTGATTATCCAGTCCCCTCTGAGCGTTCCGCCGGTAATGCACGCGCTGAAGCTCCTCGCCAGACGCGTGCCCGATGAGTTGTCGGTAATCGCATATTCCTTCCCGGAAGATGCGGACTTTCTCGATCCGCCGCCCTGCTGCATCATGGAAGATTTCGCCGAAATCGCCATGCAGGCCACTCTGTTGCTGTTGCGCCAGCTTGACGGATGCTCGACTCTCTGCGACATATCGGTCAATTACCTGTTTCGTTACGGCACATCAGTCCGGGATATCCGCGATTCATCTTTTTCAGATTGATTCATTTTATTTCATCAATCTCCCCTCCTT
>NZ_DBEXAY010000186.1:0-6183 GCF_048170485.1 Victivallis sp.
AGGAATGGCGGTTGCTCTGCCGGAATTCCGGCTAGTTTGATATGTTGTAAAAATGAAAATAATTTTTCCGGTAAGGAGCCCGATACAAAACGGGCCGCGATGGGGAACACCGCGGCCCGTCCTTTTTCCCGGTTCAGAGGGTGACGCCGTCCTTGAAGATGGCGATCTCCTGATAGCGGTAGGTTTCGTTGCGCGCCTCGACTTCGCCCGAAGCGAGCCGGATCACGTAGTCGAACAGCTCCCTGCCGAGCTCCTCGAGCGTGACGCCGCCGCGAACCAGCACACCGGCGTCGAAATCGATCCAGTTCGGCTTCCGTTCGGCCAGTTCGTGGTTGGTGGCGATCTTCACCGTCGGAACCGGTCCGCCGAACGGCGTGCCGCGCCCGGTGCTGAAGAGCACGATCTGGGCGCCCGCCGCCGTCAGCACCGTCGTGGCAACCATGTCGTTGCCGGGGCCGGAGAGCAGATTGAGCCCCGGGGTGCGGAGCGATTCCCCGTAGCCGAGCACGTCGACCACTTCGCCGGTGCCGCCCTTCTGGGTGCAGCCGAGCGATTTCTCCTCCAGCGTCGAGATGCCGCCGGCCTTGTTGCCGGGGGAGGGGTTCTCGTAAACCACCTGCCCGTGGCGGATGAAGTAGGCCTTGAAGTCGTTGACCATCTTGACGCAACGTTCGAAGACGTCGCGGTTGCAACAACGGTTCATCAGCAGTGTCTCCGCGCCGAACATTTCGGGCACTTCGGTCAGCACCGAGGTGCCGCCCGCCGCCGTCAGCAGGTCGGAGAAGCGGCCGATCAGCGGGTTCGCGGTGATGCCGGAGAGCCCGTCGGAGCCGCCGCACTTCAACCCGACCTTGAGTTCCGAAACCGGCACCGGTTCGCGTTCGAGTTTCGCCGCCTGTTCCGCGAGTTCGGCCAGCAGTTTCAGACCCTCGTCGTACTCACTGCCGTCCTCCTGCGCTTTCAGAAAGCGGATGCGCGAACGGTCGCAGTCCCCCAGCCGCTTCTGGAAGCTCTCGAGCGTGTTGTTCTCACAGCCGAGCGCGACGATGAGCACGCCGCCGGCGTTGGGGTGCTTCGCCAGCGCGGCGAGCATGTTCGCGGTGGTTTCGTGGTCGTCGCCGAGCTGCGAACAGCCGTAGGGGTGCGGAAACGCCAGCACCCGCCGGACCGATCTTTGCGGCAGCTGCCGTTCGAAGTCGCGGGCGAGATTCTCCGCGAGCTTGTTGACGCAGCCGACCGTCGGAATGATCCAGAGGTCGTTGCGCACGCCGACCGTGCCGTCGGCGCGGCGGAATCCCAGGAAGGTCCGGCCCGCCTCCGTCGCCGGAAGCGGAGCGGGCGGCACCGGATTGTAGGTGTACTCCAGTTCCCCCGCGAGCCGGGTCTTGAGGTTGTGGGTGTGGACGAACTCTCCGGGAGCGATGTCGCGCGTCGCTTCGCCGATCGGCATGTCATACTTGATGACCGCCGTCCCCGCCGGAATCGCTTTCAGCGCGAACTTGTGGCCGCGCCCGACCGCTCCGGAGAGGGTGACCTCGAGCCCGTCGACACAGCAGTGTTCCCCGGCGGCGAGGTCGGTCAGCGCGACGGCGACGTTGTCGGTCCGTCCGATTCTGAGGTAGCGCGGAGCTTCGGCCATGGTTATTTCTCCAGGAGTTTCTCGACCGCGGGAGTGATGCCGAGCTCGTCAATCGAACGGAGGTCGGCGGCGGCGCGGGCGGTGAAGCCCGGAATCGTGTTGAGATCCATGCCCCAGAAGTCGGTGCGCGCCATCACCGTGCGGATGAACGCCTCGTAGTCGCCGCTCTGCTTCAGGCGGTCGAATTCGGCGTTGAGGAAGGCGATCTTCTCCGCATCGTCGCGGATCGGATACGCGCCCGCCGCACGCTTGCCGGACCAGTTGCCCGCCGCGTCAACCGTGCCGCGATAGAAGCTGAGCAGTGCGGCGAAGCTGAAGGCGAGCACCTTCGGCAGCTTGCCGTTGATCTTCTCGTAGTCGATCAGCGACGGCAGCACCCGGACCTGCCACTTCGAAATCGAGTTGAGCGAAATCGAGATGAGCTGGTGGTTGGCGAAGGGGTTGAGGAAGCGCTCGATGATCGATTCGGCGAACGCCTTCTTCTCGTCGTCGGGGAGTTGGACGGTCGGGAACACCTCTTCAAAGAGTGCGGTCCGCAGATATTTGCCGAAGAGCTTGTCGCCGGTCATCTGATCGACGAAGTCGAATCCGGCCTGATAGGCGGCCAGGACACTCGAGGTGTGTCCGCCGTTGAGGAAACGGACCTTGCGGCTGCGGTACGGGGTCTGGTTCTTCGTCCAGACGACGTGGAGACCGGCTTCGGCGAAGGGGATCACCGCGCGGTACTTCTCATCGCCTTCGATCACGAAGAGGTGGAAGATTTCGCCGCAGTCGATCAGGTTGTCCTGATAGCCGAGCTTGTTGCACCAGTCGGCGGCCTCGTTGCGCGGATATCCGGCGACGATGCGGTCGACCAGCGTGTTCATGAAGGCGCACTCCTCCTTGACGTAGTTCTCGAATCCGGCGCCGAGCTTCCAGTCGGCGGCGTAGCGGAGGATGCAGTCACGCAGCGTCGAACCGTTCTTGTCGATGAGTTCGCAGGGGACGAGCACCAGCCCCTTCTGCCCCGCCTTGAACCGCTCGAAGAGCAGACTGGTGAGCTTGGCCGGGTAGGTGACCTGCGTTTTGCCGGGGGTGTAGGGTTCCGGCTTGTATTCGATGCCCGCTTCGGTGGTGTTCGAGAAGACCAGCTGCAGATCGGGCGAGACGGCGCACTTGACGATCGCCTCCCAGTCGCTGTCGGTCTTGAGGCACCCCTTGACGCAGGTGATGATGCGCTTGTATTCGGCGGGGGCGCCGTTCTCCATGCCGCGGAGGATCAGCGTGTAGAGGCCGTCCTGCGCGTTGATGAGGTCGGCGGTTCCCTGCGGCAGCGGCTGAACCAGCTGGACCATGCCGTTGAACTTGCCCGCTTCGTTGGACTTGTCGATCATCCAGTCGATGAAGGCGCGCAGGAAGTTGCCTTCGCCGAACTGCATGACCTTGACCGGATACTCCTTCTGAGGACCGATTTCCAGGCCCGGCGTGTGGATCGACGGCAGAAGCTTGCGATTGAGTGTTTCCATCATTCACCTCTCTATGGTTAGTTGGAACAGTTGGTTGACTTTTCAATGAATTGCAGAACAAATTGCCAGTCGGCAAGGGTGACGTCATGTTTGCCGGTGCGCAGATAGTAGCCGACCCCGTCGCCGTACAGCGGCCGGTCCGGTGGCGGAAACTCCGCCTCTTCCCCCAGCCCCGCCGCGCCGAAGAGACGGTAGACCTCGCCCGCCGCCTTCGCCGCCAGAAACTCGCCGCGCGGATCGGCCCAGAGATCCTCGGTGGCGCTCGCCACCAGCACCGGCCGCGGCGCGATAAGGGAGATCAGAAAGTGCTGGTCGAAGGGGAGTTCCGCTTCGCGCCCGGCATAGGAATCGAGCACCTTCCGGAACCACCAGGGGAAGGTCTCGGTGATGTAGGAGATGTGCTCCCCGAAATTCCGGCGGCTGAGCGCCGCGCCGCAACAGCCGGAGTCGTTGCTGACCACTCCGGCGAAGCGGGGATCGTTGGCCGCCGCCCAGAGCGCGGTCTTGCCGAGGCGGGAGTGGCCGTGCAGCCAGATCCGTTTCCGGTCGATCAAAGGTTCGCTCTCGAGCAGTTCCAGCAGCAGGATGCAGCCGAACGCCCAGGCGCTGATCGCGGTGCAGTCGCGCTGTTCCGGCGTCAGCTCCTCCGGCGTGCGGAAGAGTTTCCAGACGCTTTCCGCCCGCCCGTCCGCCCGGTCGGGGAAGAGATCGCCCCGGTTGGCGGTGATGACGCTGAAACCGTTTCGGATCAGTTCCGAAAAAGGCCAGCGGGAAGCGCCCGCACCCCGCTCCGCCGGCTGGGTGAGGCGGGAGGTTTCGGTCGGGTAGACGTCCGGCTCGGTGCTGACCGCGTGATTCCCGGGGAAGTTCAGCCCGGCAATCGCCGGAACCGGCTTCTCCGCGTGGAGCGGCAGATACCAGAGAACATCGACGAAATGGGTTTTGCCATCGTTGGCAAGGTGGATTCTGACTTCACGTCGTTTCGCGATGCCGCCGAGTGCGCCGGAGAGTTCGCGGCGCAGCTCGAAGCGGACCGACTCCGGGCGCGGCGGCAGAGCGCCGTACATGAGGCGGGTGAAGTCGTCGAGAATCTCCGGACGCCTGATGTTGTTCCACTCGACGGCGGAACCGACTCTCCCGCCGCGGGGGCGGTCGAGGGGGGAGGGCAGGGGCAGCTGCCCCGCCTTCGCTTCCTCGGTGTTGATCGGGAATGCCATACTTCCTACTCCATGAAAAGGTTGCGACTGGTGAACCTCGGTTCGCTGGTCAAATTGATGCCGAGCTTGCGCAGCCCGGATTCGTCGCCGGCGGTCGGCAGATGGCTGATGTGCATTTCGCAGCCGTAGAGTTTCGCGAGCTTGCGCATGGCCAGGCGTGCGGCCGGATTCGACGGCACTGAGACGCTGAGCGCGGTCAGCGTCTCCGCCAGATCGAGGCTGATCCCCTTGCTCTTGAAGATGTTCTTCTTGAGCATGCCGAGCGAATCGATCACCTCCGGGGAGATCAGCGGCAGGTCGTCCGGGAGCTTGGCGAGATATTTGATCGCGTTCAGAATGCAGCTCGAGGCGGCGTGGAGAAGCGGGGAGTTCTTGCCGGTGATGATGGTGCCGTCCGGCAGTGCGAGCGCGGCGCCGCAGTAGATGTTGTCGCTGCCTTTGTCCGGCTGTTTTTCCGCGGCTTTCGCCGCGTCGCGGGCGGGGGCGACCACCCGGCGGTCGAGTTCGGTGACGCCGAGATCGTCCATCAGGAGCTTGACCCGGTCGATGGCGCCCTTGTCGGCGGCGCCGGTCGCATAGTCGCACATGTAGCGGAAGTAGCGGCGGATGATCTCCTGAATGGAGGCCTGCCGCACCACTTCGTCGTCGGTGATGGCGAAGCCGACCCGGTTCACCCCCATGTCGGTCGGGGAGCGGTAGAGCTGTTCCGGATCCATGATCCGCGCGCAGATCCGCTTGACGACCGGGAAGATTTCGACGTCGCGGTTGTAGTTGACCACCGTCTCTCCGTAGGCTTCGAGGTGGAAGGGGTCGACCATGTTGACGTCGGCCAGGTCGGCGGTCGCCGCCTCGTAGGCGATGTTGACGGGGTGGTTGAGCGGCAGATTCCAGACCGGGAAGGTTTCGAATTTGGCGTATCCGGCGCGGATGCCGCGCTGAAACTCGTGATAAACCTGCGAGAGGCAGGTGGCCATCTTCCCGGAATTCGGACCGGGGCCGGTGACCACGACGATCGGGCGGTCGGTTTCGATGTAGGCGTTGGCGCCGTATCCGCGGCTGCTGACGATGGTTTCGACCTCGGTCGGATATCCTTCGATCGGGCGGTGGGTATAGACTTTGATGCCGCGGCGGGAGAGTTTGTTCATGAAGGTGCGCACGGAGGGCTGGTTCTGGTAGCGGGTGACCACGACCGCCTTGACGTCGAGCCCCCAGTCGCGGAGGTCGTCGATGGTGCGCATGGTGTCGGTATCGTAGGAGAGGCCGAAGTCGGCGCGCATTTTTTTCTGTTCGATGTCGCCGGCGTAGATGCAGATGACGATGTCGACCTTGTCCTTGAGTTTCTGGAGCAGTCTGATTTTCGCGTTGGGATCAAACCCCGGCAGGATGCGTGCCGCGTGGAAGTCGCAGATCAGCTTCCCGCCGAATTCCAGATAGAGTTTGTCGTCGAATTTACCGGCCCGTTCCAGGATCGCCTGGGATTGTTCCTCCAGATATTTCTCGCTGTCGAATCCGAGTTTCATACCAAATCCTTCACCGCAGATGAAAATTGCATATACAAAAGTAGAATATACCGGCAAAACGCTGTTTTTTCAAGACGGCGGAGCAATTTTATCGGCGATGCGGACTTTTGAGGAGGCCGCCGGAACCGGCCGCGGTTTTCCGTACGACAAGGGCGAAGACTATGACCGGATTCCGCAACCGGAGTGCCTTCCTCGAAACGTTGCTTTCTTCGAGGAGTTCCAAATACATGATGTGGTTCGCAGGAATTGGAAAAATTAATCAGCGGAGCGTTGAATATCGACAGAGATGTTTTTTGATTTTT
>NZ_DBEXAY010000187.1:0-5406 GCF_048170485.1 Victivallis sp.
ATTGTGAAAACATTCTGAGTCCGGAGATGGAAGAACTGCTTGAGCGCTATGAAACGCTGCTCGCAATCCGCGAAACGAGGACGCTGCCGGAAAACTGGAAAATGGTCACCTCACGGCAGCGCATGCTCGACAACTGGCCCACCGCGGTCATGCGCTCCGACAGCGGCAAACTGGAAGAGCGGAAGGTGTATCTCGGCGGCTATGGACACAGCGCTGCCATCCGGGAAGAAATGAAGGACTTCTCCGATATGGGAGCCAACATGATTCATCTGGAAATCGGCCCGAGTGCATTTTTCCCGACCCCGGGCAAACAAACGGAATTTGCCGCTCCGGATTACAAGCGCTTCCAGCGGGATATTGCAGAGATTATGACGGTCGCAAAGCAGAAAAATCTTCGCACCATGCTGCTTCTCGCCCCTCATTACGCTCCGGAATGGTGGTATGACCGTCATCCGGAGGCGGCCGGCATCTGCGGCTTTGCCAGATATGAAATCATGCATCCGGAAACCCGGAAGATGGTTTCTCACCACCTCGACACCCTGTTCTCCCGGCTTCGTCAGATGCCGTTCAGCGACTCGATCTTCAGTTTTTGTCTGACCAACGAGCCGAACTATTCCGGAGCTGACCCGAAGGAAAAAGCCTCCCAGCAGCGTTTTGCCGCTTACCTGAAGAACAAGTTCAAAACCGTTGCGGAACTCAATCGGCGCAGCGGCCTCGCTTTTGCCGATTTCGATGCGGCCTCCCAGAGCGCCGTGACAGAGCCGGCTATGCGCGTACTCTTTGAAAAGTACCGTCAGTGGGCTTTGCTCGACTGGCATCAATTCATTGCAAAGGAAACGAAAAAATATTTCCCGGACATTCCCATTCAGACAAAAATCATGGTCTTTTTCACTCTGGACCCCCAGCAACTGGAACTGGGCGTGGATCCGGAACTCTACTCGGAACTGGGTGACATCAACGGAAATGACAATTATTTCTACTATACCCCCGGGGGAACATGGATCGCAGACTGGGGGAAAACCACGTTCTACCATGACCTTCAATGGTCCTTCAAGCCTGCGGCAATCGTCAACGGCGAAAACCACATCATGCCCGACGGCTTCCCCGGCCGGCTTCCCTACGGACATGTGTATACGCAGGCGTTCCAGCAGTATGCTTCCGGAGTTTCCGGTCTGGCAACCTGGATCTGGGCGCCATATAAATTCGATCATCCGGAAATCATCCACAATAACATTTCGCGTCGGCCGCTTGCCCTGGCGGCACTGGGGGAGGCAACGTTTGATGCAAACCGGCTCTTCAATGAGCTTCAATCGTTGCGCCGCGCCCCGGCAGAAGTGGCTCTGTTCTACAGCCAGACCGCCTATCTCTGGGATCCGAAAGGATATTCAACCGCCATCCGCGGTGTGCACGAACAACTCTGCTTTACCGGGCGCCCGATCACGTTTCTGAGTGAAAAGCAGTTGATCCGCGACCAATTCGGCTCCGCCAGACTTCTGATACTTACCAACGTGAAAAATCTGGATCGCGAAGCCTGGCAGGGAATCCGCAGATTCACCGCTTCCGGCGGCCGTGTCATGTATACCGGCGCGATGCCGCTTCGCGATGAATTCAACCGCGCGCTGCCGCCACTCCCCATACCTGCCGAGAGGTTGAACATAACACCCTACCCCGGCATGGACATCGCGTCGCTGGAGAAACAAATTGCTCCGAACCTGTCCGCCTTTCAGCTCGGCATGACAGTTTCCTATGCCTCCGGAATGCAGGGAATCTACCGCCGGACAGTCTCCACGCCGCAGGGCGAGTTGACCAATCTGGTCAATTATAATAAGGGGATACGGAACATTCATTTCCAGATTCCCCGGGGATACAAACTCCGGGAGCTGATATCGGACCAGCTCATTGACGGAGCTTACTCCCTCAAGCCGTTGTCACCAATTCTGGTCCGTCTGGAAAAGGCAGAGAACTGACAGGAAAGATTCGCTTATGAAATCTCTATACGGTTCGGATCAGTCAAAAGAGTTTCAACAGCAGTTTTCCTCACCGGGCATTCTCTATCGCGACGCCCCGTTCTGGGCCTGGAACTGCGAATTGGAGGAAAATCAGCTTGTACGGCAAATTGAGTGTTTCTCGCTCATGGGAATGGGGGGATTCTACATGCACGCACGCTTCGGGCTGCGCACCCCTTACCTGGGTTGCAAATTCATGGAGTGCATCAAAGTTTGCGTCGCTGAAGCAAAAAAACGCAACATGCTGGCCTGGCTTTACGACGAAGACCGCTGGCCTTCGGGAAGTGCGGGCGGCACCGTAACCCAAGATCCCAGATGGCGGGCGCGCCATCTGAAGTTAAGTTTTGCTCCGGAGTCCGGCCCGGCAGAAGAGTCCGGGAAACTGCTGTGCTGTTATGCGGTGAAGCTGGATGAAACAGGGAAACTTTTCCATTACGAACGCGTCGCAGCTCAGGACCCCATCCCGGAATCCTATCGGAAATTGTATGTTTACCGCCAGCTTGCAACTCCGGAACCATGGTTTAACAATATGACCTATCTGGACACGCTCAATCCCGTCGCGGTCAGACAATTTCTCGAGGCGACTCACGAAAAATATTTTCACACGGTCGGTGAAGAATTTCATCATACCGTTCCCGGAATCTTCACCGACGAGCCTCAATTCACCCGGCAGAAGGATCTCCCGACGGCCGGAACAGATCAGCCGGCCATTCTGCCATACACCGATGATTTTCCGGAGAGTTATCAGAGAGAGTACGGTTGTGATTTCTTCGATACTCTTCCCGAGATTGTATGGGAGCTGCCGGACTCCCGTTATTCCGCGGCACGTTATCGCTTTCACAACCATGTTACAGAACGGTTCGCCACAGCATATGCGGACCAGATCGGCGCATGGTGCAGGGAGCACAACCTTCTTTTCACCGGCCATCTGACCGGGGAAGCAACCCTGTCCAATCAGTCCGTCTTCTGCGGAGAAGTGATGCGTTCCTACCGTGCCTTCTCCCTTCCCGGGATCGATATGCTCTGCGATCGCCGGGAGCTGGCGACGGCCAAGCAGGCGCAAAGCGCCTCCCGCCAGTTCGGCTGCGGCGGCGTTCTGAGTGAACTGGACGGAGTGACCAACTGGGACTTCTCGTTTGCAGACCACAAAGGGCATGGAGACTGGCAGGCCGCGCTCGGAGTCACCTTGCGGGTGCCGCACCACGCCTGGCTCTCCATGGCAGGCGGAGCCAAGCGGGATTTCCCCGCCTCAATCGGATGCCAGTCAGCCTGGTATCGGAAATATCATTGGATCGCAGATCATTTTGCACGGCTCAATGTCGCACTCACCCGGGGAAAAGCACTTGTGCATATTGCGGTGATCCATCCGATTGAATCGTTCTGGCTGCTTCAGGGGCCGCTCGATCAGACCGCAACTGCCAGAGAAAATGCAGAGAACGATTTCTCCTCTCTGATCGAATGGCTGCTCTTCGGGTTGCTGGACTTTGATCTGCTGTCGGAATCTCTGCTGCCGGAACAGAATGCTCACGTCGAAGGTTGTCAGCTCGTCGTCGGCGAGATGCACTATTCTTCCATCCTCGTACCGCCGACACTCACCCTGCGCGCCACTACGCTTGAACTCCTGGAACAATTCGTTGAGGCAGGAGGAAATGTCATATTTTCCGGATCGGTTGCCCCGCTCTGCGACGCGGAACGCTCCGCCCGTCCGGCCCGGCTGTCCGAACAGTGCACAAGAATCTCCCACACGAAGCATGATATTCTGCAGGTCATGGAACAGGAGCGGGAACTTCGGATCATTCGCAAAGACACCTGCCTGCCGGCGACAGAACTGCTCTACCAGCTCCGGGAGGACGGCAATGCCCGTTATCTGTTTGTCGCCAACTCGCTCCGCTGCGGGAACAGCTACCATGCGACCGTATCCGTTCACGGAGAATGGCAGCTGGAAGAGCTTGATACGTTTACGGGCACCGCCACTTTCGTTGCCGCGGAAATACGGAAAGGGTGGACGGCGTTTGATTTCGAATTTCATCCGCACGGACATCTGCTGCTGCGTCTCACCCCGTCACACAAAAGCAGCGGAAAATCGTTCCCCCTCTCCCCGCTGAACCAGGAAAAGACAGAAAAAAACATCCTGATGCGTCTGCCGGGGAACTGCGTAAAAGTTTCTCTGGATGAACCGAATGTCCTGCTCCTTGACCGGGCGGAGTGGAGAGTTGACGGTGGCCCGTGGGAAGCTCCGCTCGAAATTCTGCGCCTGGACAATACGGCCCGGGCAAAAATGGGGTTGCAACATAAATTTTACGGGGCACAGCCATGGAGCAAGCCGCAATCAGACAGAATTTACGGTTTGCTTGAACTGCGCTATTCCTTCGATTGCCGGACAAATGTTTCCCACGTTTTTCTGGCAGCGGAACAGCCGGAGAGTTCGACGTTCTGTCTGGATGGAGAAACAATTCCATTTGCCGACTGCGGCTACTGGGTGGATGAATCCATTCGACGTACGCTCCTGCCTGATCTGCAGGCAGGCCGGCACACCTTGTGCGTCAAACGCAAATACACAGATCAAACAAACATTGAACAGCTCTATCTGCTCGGCGATTTCGGGGTTCATACCCTGGCGGACACGGCGGAAATTACAGCTCCGGTCCGCAGCCTTCACTGGGGGGACATCACCACACAGGGGCTTCCCTTTTATGGCGGAAACATCTCCTATCATCTCGATTTTGAACTTTCCAAACCGGAACGTCTGGCTCTGCGACTGCCTCCCAGAAACATGAATATGCCGCATGGGTTGTGCAATCCTCAGGCGTCACGCGAGTGCGCCGTGGCAAGTTTTCGCGGAATGCTTGTTTCGGTGAACATCGACGGCAGAGAAGCAGGCGATATCGCGTTTTCGCCCTGTCAGCTTTCTCTCGGCCGCCTCTCCGCAGGAAAACATCAGCTGAAACTGACCCTCTACGGCAGCCGCATCAACTGTTTCGGACCTCTTCATCTCACCTTCCGATACGATTGGGACAGCGCGCCGGATGCCTATCGGCCGACCGGAGATCTCTTCAGCAACGAATACCGGCTTACGCCATGGGGAATCCTGCATTCCCCTCTTTTACTCCGGGAGTGAAAGGCGACATCGACCGCTCTCGGGTACGCTACGGGAAAATAAATTCCACTCATAAACAACGACAGGAGCAAAAATGGATCAGCAGGTAAAAGATAGCCTCAAAAAATTGACACGCTTTTTTGATCATCCCAAAGCCGGTACCTGGGAACGCATCGATCTGGACATCCGGCGCAACCGCATGGGCTGGGGCAGACTCTGGCTTCAGGATGGCCGGGGCAACGCGCTCAAACACCGGCAGATCAATTTACGCCAGACCTCCCACGATTTCCGTTTCGGATGCAA
>NZ_DBEXAY010000188.1:0-14097 GCF_048170485.1 Victivallis sp.
AAGTTATTTTTTCAGTATATCGGCCCGTCGATGGCGGGGATGCTGATTGCCGGTTCATTCAGCATCGTCGACACGGTCTTCATCGGCCAGGGGACGGGGAAAACCGGTCTGGCGGCAGTGGCGCTGACCTGGCCGCTGGTGATGATCTACGGAGCGCTGGGGGAGCTGATCGGCTCCGGGGCGGCGGTGCTCATCGCGCAGGCCCGGGGAGCGGGCGACCTGTCGAGAGCCCGGCAGATTTTCGGGAACATGCTGACGCTGAACCTGATCGTAGCCCTGCTGGTCTGGGTGCTGGTCCTGCCGTTTCTGGATTCGATCCTCCGCCTGTTCGGCGCGACGCCGGAGCTGCTGCCCTCCTCGGCGAGTTACGCCGCGATCATGACCTGGGGGGCCCCGGTCACCATGCTGATGGGCAGCTTCATCTCGGTGACCCGCAACGACGGGCGGCCGGTACTGGCGATGATGCTGGTGGTGGTCGGGCTGGTGAGCAACATCATCCTTGACTGGCTGTTGATCCTGCACTTTCATCAGGGAGCGGCGGGGGCGGCCTATGCCACGGTGATCAGCCAGACGCTGTCCGCCGTGCCGGGTGCGATGTACTTTCTCACCCGGAAAACCGAACTTCACTACTCACTCGGCACCTTGAAACTGCATGTTCAGACGGTGCGGGAGCTTCTCCTCACCGGAGTTCCAGTATTCGGGAACATGCTTTCGATCATCGCCATGCTGTTCATGCACAACGTGCAGGCGCTGCGCTACGGCGCGGTGGACGGTCTGGCGGCCTACACGCTGGTCGCGGGGCTGGAGTCGCTCGGTTCCCTGCTGATGAGCGGGCTGGCGATGGGAATTCAGCCGCTGACCGCCTACATGTACGGGGCACGCCAGCATCTGCGGCAGAACCGGATGGGCAACCGGGGGTACCGGTGGGCCTTCTTTCTCGGAGTGGTTCTGATGCTGTTCTGCTTCGCGTTGCGCAACGTGATGCCGGCCTGGGGGGGCCTCACCGGGCACGTGGCGGAGCTGGCGGCGCATGGGGTTCTGCTCAGTTCACCGGCGTTTCTGCTGCTGGGGGTGATCCGGGTGGCGGGATTCTACTATCAATCGACCGGCAAGATCGGCAGTTCGTCGCTGCTGATCTACGGGGATGCGTTCTTCGCGCTGCCGCTCTGCCTGTTTCTCCTGCCGCTCCGGCTGGGAATGGATGGAGTCTGGCTTGCGATGCCGGTTTCGCGGGTTATATTATTCGCGATGCTCTGTTATCTGTGGTTCGGGAAACGTCGGGAAAGGGAACTGCATGCCGGAAAATAAAGAAAAGGAATTGTTGCGCCGCTGGATGGCGCTCTGGGCGGAAATCGACAAAACCTACATCGGATTTCTGAAGCGGTGGGATCTGTCGCTCAACGCCTACTGGGTCATCGAGTACCTGCACAACCATCCGCAGGGGGCGGAACCGGCGGAACTGGCGGACCGCATCAACGTCATGCGGCAGCTGATCACGATCATCCTGAACGATCTGGAGAAACGGGGCTTTCTGCTGCGGCGCGAGAGCGAACAGGATCACCGGCGCCGGATCATCCAGCTTTCGCCGGCCGGGGAAACCTTCGCCCGCGAGGTGTGCGACGCGATGGAACAGTTTGATCTGGAAAGTCTATCCGCCTTCACTCCGGCAGAGCGGGAGCGGCTGGTGGATGATTCCCGGCGTTTCTGCGACGCCTTGAAGGCGGCGGCCGCCCGCCGGGCATAACGCGATTTTCCGGTTTCTCAATCGCCCCCCGTTTCCGAGAGAATCTGAAGCATCGTCCGTGTCATGCGGGAACTCCACCACTCCTCCATCGCGGTCGGGAATCCGGAAAATATCCGCCGCTCCTCTGTCACGCCGCGCGCCAGATCCCGCCCGACCGACCAACGCGCAAAAGCGGCGGAAATCAACAGAAAGAAAATCCATACAGGCAGAATGGAGACGCACCAGCCGCACGGGAAGAATCGGAAACGCCTCCTCACCTCCGGCTCCGGCAGAAGAGATCGCGCCCGCTCTTTCAACAGCCGCCGGAGATAAACCATAAACCAGCCGGGCAGAACGATCAGGAAACATCCCCATTGCAGCCAGACGAGCGGATTCCGGAATACCGCCGTATCGCGTCCGCTGAAAAGCTCCACATGGGTCAGCATCCAGCAGAGCACCAGCGGCAGAAGAATTCCGAAACAGAACAGCCGGCCGACCTGCCCGCCGGAGAGCCGCAGCCACTCCTCCCGCCTCCCGCACAGCCACTCCGCCAGCCGGATCAGGACGAACAGCAGGCTGATTCCCAGCCCGATTCCCCCAAAGTACAACAACACCAGCTGATCGCAGAGCGCATAGGTGATCCGGCGGTCCGCCGACAGTTGAGTTGCGTCCGCAATCTCCTGCGGATTCCAGGCACAGAAGACAGATAAGATTCCTTCATTTGGCGACGCCGGCGAATTTCCGGCCTCCTTCCTCCATCGGCGGACCGGGGCGGTAATCCGGGCAATCTCGTCGGCAACGATTCCGCCCTTTTTCACTTCGCCAAGCGCCGCATACAACGGCGGGAGCTTCTCCTGCCACCTCTCCAGAATGCCTTGAAGCGTCAACACACCGACCACAGTGTCGCAATCCTGCAACTGATGAACGGTGAAGGTTTTCCAGGAATCGAGCAACGTTCTCGCCTCATGCTCCCGCCCCTCCCGGATCAGCAGGGCGACGTACACCGGCATCCACCGCCCCAGCTGCCGGTACGCGGCCAGTTGCGGCAGAGGAAAAAGAGTTGCGTCGGCCAGACGCCCGACCAGAGAGAGGAAGTTCTCGTTCGGGTATCTCCGCTGATTATCACGACGGTTTCGCACTGCGGCATAGTCGGTGCAACGGGAACATGGAAGCGCACTTCGATAGAGTTCCGCCGCCTGTTCCAGTTTCTGACGCGCCTCATCCGAAATGAATGCAAGGGTGACGGTACTCCGGCCGAAATCGGGGGAGACGATTCCCGGAACCGCCTCGCGCACCAGTGCCGCCGCCTTTTCGTAGCGATACAACGCATTCTCCGGTTCGCACCGGATGGCGGCATCGAAGAATTCAGGTCGAAAATCCCCTTGCCGACCACCGGCGGCAATGCGGCCGGCAACCCCGGGAAGATCCTCGGTAGAGGATTCTCCAGCGCAGGGCTCAGGAACCGCATTCCACCATCCGGCGGCGTCGAACAGAAATTCCGGCAGCGGAATCGCATCGAAGAGGCGCAATTCCTGCAACCGTTCCACACCGCCGATCACATCGAAATTCACCACGAGCAACAGTGCAGCCAGCAACGCCGGAACCGTCAGAATCCGGATCGCGAACCGAACTTTCGCCCAACGCCTCAGCCGGTGAAAATTGGCGCGAAACAATCCAGTGCCGATCTCATCCGGCTCCCCGAAACAGCGCACGGCACGTAGCTCGCACTCTTCCGGAGACAGCCCCTGATGTTCCAGCTCAGCGCATTTTTCCTCCAGATGGGAGCGAAGCTCCTGCGCGACCTCCTGCTGCAGGGTCCAGTCCTCCCGGAGCGGATCAGTACAGCGCCGGATGACATCTTCGATCGCCGATGCCATACGCACCTCCTCACATGGCGCCGAGCAACAGGTTCAGCGCTCCGGCAAACCGTCTGGCCTCCTCCACCTTTTCCTGCATCGCCGCGATTCCCCGCCGGGTGATCGCATAATATCGGCGCGGCCGGGAACCGGCCAGCTCCCAGCGGCTCTGGATCAGCCCCTGCTCCTCCAACCGGTGCAGACAGGGGTAGAGCGTCCCCTCCTTCCACTGAAACTCCCCGTTCGTGCGTTCATTGACCTGCCGGATGATCTCATAGCCGTACATCATCCGTTCCGCCAGCAGCCGCAGTATCACCGGCTCCGCCACTCCCCGCATCAGATCGCTGTTCAGCACCATGATAACCTCCGCTGATCAATTGCATCTGCTATCAATATACATCGGAAGACAAAGTATTCAAGTATGAACAGGAAAATCTTTCGTAACAATGAAAACAAGAGAGAGCGGGATTACATCCAGTGCCCGGGGACGATGGCGGGGAACAAAACCGGGAACAGCTCCGGCGCATACTTCTCCACGATGAAGTCGGTCCTGAGTGTGGTGTGAATCTCCCGCGCCCGGGAAGCCGAAGCGGGCCGCCGGCTGACAGAATACGCCGCTTTTCAAAAATTTTTGCGGAAAGGAGGTCTCCTGCGCACTCGCAAATCGGCGGGGTCCGCCAGTTTGAAAAAACTGGAATGCGTGATATACTATTGATACGCGAACATTCGCCTTCTTATCAGATAACGGGGAGTTTCGACCAATGGACCTTCTGCTGGAAACGACACAGCCGGACGGCGCACAGGTAAAAATCTTCCGGCTGGTTCCGCCCGAAAAGGACGCCGCCGTCATCCGCCGCATGGGGGATTACCTCTTCCACTCCCTCGGCAGCGACAACTACCGTCAGGAGGCGATCGACATCAACGCCTGGCGGCTCTACTGCCTCGACTCATTGGCCGGTCAATACTCCTCCGAAATTGTCGACCACTTCTATTTTGCAATGGTCGACGGCATTCCCGCCGCACGGCTCTGGTTCGGCTTCTCCCGGAAGACCGGCCACGGCAACTTCGGCAACGTCCTCACAGAACCGGAATGGCGGCAACGCGGCCTCATGGACCTGTTGCTCCATTGCTTCAGACAGGACTTCGCCGCAGGATCAGCCACCTTTCTCTGTTGCGGCAGCGGCACACCATACGCCATCCGGAGCTATCGCCGCCACGGATTTCGCATGCTCTACGGGGGTGAAAGCGGCCTCATGTGTCTCGGCAAAGGGGATTTTTTCAAAGAGGCCGCACGATGCTATCCCGGTCCCGGCGCCGTCACACTCCGCCCCGGCACGATCGCAGACCAGTTCGAATGTGACCGCTTTCTCGCCTGCATTCCGGTAATGCAGAATCTCCCAGGACCCGGCGCCGACTCCGGCATCCACAACTACCGCACGGCATTCCAGGAGAGCCTCTCCGGGCGCGCCTGCGTCATGGTTGCCGAAAACGGGACCGGTTCCGCCGCCGGATACGCCTTCGCCGCCGTCACCCCCTGCGGCGACCGGCTCGATCTGTTTCTCCACCCGGACTATCTCCCCGCAGGAGCGGAACTGCTCCGGCAAACCGCCGCCGAATTCCAAAGCCGCTTCGGACGGACGCCGCTTCTCGCCGCCGCTCCGGAAGATGCCACGCGACAGCAACTCGCCCGAGCCGCGGGATTCGTTCCGGCGGAGAATTCGCTCCGCCTCTTCCGCCCGCCGACAAAATAAACGTGCCGATATCGAGAGAAAGTCCATGGTCATCAAAGTGCTGGAAAAGGTATTCGCTATTCTGGAATTCGTTGCCTCCAGGCAGGGGCGGCCGGTGCTCCCGGCGGAGATCGTGCAGGCGCTCGACATCAACCAGACCACCTGCATCCGGCTGCTGAAGGATCTGGTCGAAAACGGCTACCTCTCCCAGATCTCCCGGACGCGCGGCTACGTCACCGGGCCGACCGCAGTATGGATCGGCAAGAACTCCCTCTTTCAATCCCAGCGTCACTCGATCTGCGAACCGATCCTGCGGGATGCCGCACCGCGCGAGAACATCTCCATGCTCGTCGCCGTGCGCCACGGCAAATACCGCGTTCTGATCTGCGGCTGCAACGCCCCGACCGGCGTTCAGCTCAACATGAGCCTGCCGCGTTTTCCGGACCTTTTCTGCTCCGCCACCGGCATCATGCTGCTGGCGCATACACCGGCAGAGGAGCTGACCCGGCTGATTCCGGAAACCGTCATTCCGGAAACTCCGCCGTGGCACGCCGGGATCACCCGGGCGGAAATCGATCTTAAACTTTACACGGTAAGAACCTCCGGGGAATTCCGTCATCAGGCTTTCGGCGTGGAGGCGTGTGCCGCACCGATCTTTTCGGCGGGGAAACTGCAGGCGGCGCTCGGCGGCGCCTGGCGGGCGGCTCTCCCCGCTGCACAGCGCGATGAACTCGCCGGAAAACTCCGCGCGGTCGCCGCGACAATCTCCGCTTCGCTGGGGGACGGCCTCCGCCACATCTGAAAACGTCACAATATGACGCTCGACCGGATTCCGGACATTTCTCCGGTGGTTCCGGTTGCCATTCTGCCCATTCTCCGGTATAATTAAAACGCAGGAACCAACAACCGGAGAATTCATGATGAAGAAAGCGTTTCTTCTGCTTTTCGCAGCGTTCACCAGCGCCACACTCCCTGCCGCAACGGCGGCGGGAACTCCCGCCGAATACTATCCGTCGCCCATGAAATGGAACGACGATCTCCGCGGCGTCGCCACCGACGTATCCTTTCTCAATACCCGCCCCGCCGGGGCCAACGGCCGGATCCTCGCCCGCGGCGAAGAGTTCGTCGAGAGCGGGACCGGGAACCCGATCCGCTTCATCGGCATCGGCATGGGCGGACGGGCCGCGCTGGAGCTCTCGAAAGAGGATGCCCGGAAGCTCGCCGCGCATCTGGCGAAAAACGGCGTCAACATCGTCCGGTTCCACAACATCGACGGCGGGAATCCACGCGATTCGATTCTCGACACCACGCGCAACGACACCCGGAAACTCAATCCGGTCATGCTCGACCGCTTCGACTGGCTCTTCGCCTGCCTGAAGGCGGAGGGAATCTACCTCATCATGCCGCTCAAGGTCAACCGGCAGCTCAAGTCGGGCGACGGCGTTCCGGCCGGAACCGGCCACAAGTTCGTCGGCCGCTTCGCCGCACGCTGGATCGAACTGCAGAAGGAGTTCGCCCGGCAGACCCTTCTGCACGTCAATCCCTACACCGGGCTCGCCCCCGCCGAAGACCCCGCCGTGGTCGGCATTGAACTCAACAATGAGGACTGCCTGTTCCGGCCGTGGATCGACAACGAGGCGAGAATCCGCCAGCTTTCCTCCGTTCACCGCGCCGAACTGGAGGAGCTGTGGAAGGAGTTCCGGCGTACGGCAAACCAGCCGGAATCCCCGCTCGATGCGGCAACTCCAGCAGAAAAAGCGGAATTTCTCACCGCAATGGACGCCCGATACAACCGTATCATGCGCGACTTTCTCAAGAACGAACTGAAGGTGAAACCGCTGATCGTCGACACCCAGATGGACTGGGGCGGACTGGCCGGTCTGGAACGGGAGGCCCTCTCCGATTACATTGACACACACGGGTACTGGAACCATCCGGAATTTCGCGGAACGCCGTGGAAGTTCACCCGGGGCAACTGGTACGTGCGCAACGAGTCACAGCTCAAATACCTGGCGGAACCCGGTCAGTGCAAACTCACCGAACTGGCGAGCTGGCGCCCCGCCGGGAAACCGTTCTCCATCTCCGAATACGACTACCCCTACCCCTGCGACTACACGGTGGAAATGATGCCGCTGCTTGCGCTGACCGCCTCCCGCCAGAACTGGAATGCACTCCACCTCTTCATCCACGGCATGACTGCGCACTACGACACCAGCCGGATCACCGGCATGTTCGATCAGACCAACCACCCGGGCAAGATCGGCTTCTTCCCGGCGGCGGCGCTGATCTACCGCACCCGGATGTTCGAACCGGCCGGGGAATGCGAGGAGCTGATTCTGCCGCGCAAACCCCACACCCTCTTCGCCAACCGGTTCGACCGCGCCTGGGAGAAGAGCTCCGGCGGCAAATGGCGCAACCTCTTCACCACCCGGCAAGTCATCTCGAACCGGCGGCTTCCGCTCGACAGTGAAACCATCGAAACCGAACGGAAAACCGGGGCCGCACCGAAGACGACGATCTCCGTCAACGCGCAGGGCGACGAAGTGTTTCTGCGGGCAGCTTCCCCGCGCGGCATCGTGCTCATCGGCCACTTCGGCGGCAAAAGCATGGAATCGGGCGGATTCCGAATCACCGCCCGGGAATTCCCCGGCAATTTCGGAGCGGCGGTCCTGGTGTCGCGCACCGGAGAGCCGATCGCAAGTTCCGCCTCCTGCCTGCTGACCGTGGCCGGGCGCTTCGACAATCAGGGAATCCGTTTCAACCGGCGGCGCAACTCGACGCAGGTCAGCGCCGGCTCGGTGCCGGGCATGATCGACTGCCAGCTCGGCGGCGGCCCGGTGATCGCCACCCGGCTCGACGCCGACATCGCCCTCCCCGCCGACGGGCCGCGCAAAATTTACCGCCTCACCACCGAAGGCGCCCGAAAGGGGGAGGTTCCGGGGAACTGGAGCGACGGCACACTCTCGTTCCGGATCGAACCGGACCACGAAGCCATCTATTATGAAATCACCCGATAATTTCAAGGAGCTCCCGTCATGAAAAACATCCACCTCGTCCTCCTCCTGCTGTTCACGCTCTGCTGTGCGGTTCGCGGCACAGAACATCTCGTGGCCGATACGCCGGAAAAACTCTCCCGCTGGAACGGGGCAAAACAGGCGGTCTTTCTGCCGGATGGCGGACCGGAACAGCGTCCCGCCATCCAGATGACCTCGACCAGTCCGGAAAAATCGGTACTTTGCGAACTTCCGCTTGATCTCAAGCAATATGCGGGCAAACTGCTCCGCTTCTCCGCCGACATCCGTCTGGAGAAGATCCAGCCCTCCGCCAAACCCTACTATGGCTTGAAGCTGATGTTCATCCTCACCCGGGCCGACGGCAGCAGACACTGGGCCGAAGACCTGAAACCGGCGGAACGATTCGGCACCCGCAACTGGGAGGAATATGAAGCCTACCTCAAGATTCCGGCCGACGCCCGCGGCGCCGTACTCTCTTTCGGCATCCAGCAGGCCGCGGGCCGCGCCGATTTCGCCAATCTGAAACTGGAAGTGATCGAATAATCAGGAGGAAACAACGCAGATGAAACGTTTTTTCACCCTTATCGAACTCCTCATCGTGATCGCCATCATTGCCATCCTCGCCACGATGCTGCTGCCCGCTCTGAACAAGGCGCGGGAGCGGGCTCGCGCCATCGCCTGTATCAACAGTCTGAAAACCCTGGGTCAGAAATACACATTCTACTCCGACGACCATCAGGGGAAACTCCCTCCCTTCCGGGTCGGCTCGACGGAGATGACCTGGTTCTGGCTGATCGCCCCCTACTACAACATCACGGACTCCGATTCCGGCGTACGGGAGCGGCAGCTGGCACAGGCCGGACTCTTCTGCACCTCGAACATCCGGCGCGGCATCAAGTCGATCAACTACGGCTTCAACCAGCGGGCAGGCAACTGGGGAACCGAATCGATCATTCCCGCCAGGACACAGGCGTCGCAGCTCTGTCTCAACATGGAGGCGCGCTACATCGCCGACGGCAACTTCTACAGTTCCACTCTGAACGGCGGCTCAAAACCGGACCCGGTGCACACGCCGCGCAACAACAACGTCCTCTATGCGGACAGTCACGTCAAGAGCATCCGCAATGAGACGATTCCCGACAACACCCATATTTTCTGGAAAGGAGTCAAATGAGTCCCGAATTCCACTTCACCCCCGCGGGGGAACTCTGTTTCGCCGGTTCGGTCTGCGGCTGGGAGCTGCGCTTTTCCGACCGGACCAGCCTCACGCCGCAGGGGTGCCCTCCGCCGCAGATTTCCGGCGACGGCGACTGCCGCACCCTCGTCTGGGAGAAAGCGCCGTGGCGCGTCACCGTCGTCTGGCAGGCCGCGGAGGAGAACCGCTGCGCAGGCACGATCGAAGTCGAAGGAATCATGCCGGAAGCGATAACGGTGACCGCAGTCGTCTTCCCGTCGGCAACGGTGAACGCCTCCGCCGAATCCCGGATTTTTCTGCCGGTCAACCAGGGGGTGGAAACCGCTCCGGCGGCGGAGCTTCCCTTCGGCGTGGTGGAGTCGCGCATCTACAAAACCATGCAGTTCGTCGCCGTCTACGACGAAAAGTCCGGCTGTCTGTTCGACCACCGGGATCCGGCGTGGAACAACAAACAGTTCGAATTCGTCCGCCTGCCGGATTCCTGCTGGTTGCAGTATTGCGGCATCCACACGCCGCCGCTGCCGAAAAACGGCCGTGCCCTGCGTTTCCGGACCGATTATGAAAATTCGGTGATCTCCTTTCGCGGCAACTGGTATCACGCCGCCCGCCTCTACCGGCAGTGGGGAATCCGTCAGTCGTGGGCGACGGCAAAGCGGGACAACGCCCGGCTCCGGGAGATCGGCGTCTGGCTCTGGAACCGGGGTGCGGCCGAGCATGTCGCCGCACCGGCGGAACAGTTGCAGCGCGACGCCGGAGTGCCGGTGGCGCTCGACTGGTACTGGTGGCACAGCAACCCCTACGACACCGATTACCCGAACTACTGGCCGCCGCGCGAGGGCGAGACGCTGTTTCGCCGAACC
Source organism: Victivallis sp. (assembly GCF_048170485.1). Lineage (NCBI taxonomy): Bacteria > Pseudomonadati > Lentisphaerota > Lentisphaeria > Victivallales > Victivallaceae > Victivallis > Victivallis sp. The sequence continues at coordinate 10,379 of NZ_DBEXAY010000188.1, forward strand.
ATCGAACGGCTGAAGGCGCAGGGAATCTTCACTCAGGTCTATCTGAACGGCATGTGCTGGGATGTGGACAACCCCACCTTCGCCGACGGCGGACTCGATTCGATCGACATTCTGCGCGACGGTTCGCTGCGCGCGGTTCCCTTCAACGTCTTCAACCACCACCGGCTGGGTTTCATCTGCGCCGAAGGGGAGCCCTTCTTCGCGCGGCTGGAAAAACAGATCGAAAAGCTCGTCGACGCCGGCCTCCCCGGAATCTATCTGGATATGATCGGCTGCGCGAGCTACGAGGACTGCTTCAATCCCCGCCACAATCACCTGCCCGGCGGCGGCAGCTATCAGGTGGCGGGATTCCGCCGTTTTCTCGGACATCTGCGGGAGCGTTTTCCCGGGGTCAAATTCTGCACCGAAGAGTGCAATGAAGCGTACATGGATCTCTTCGATTCGGTAATCGCGCTCGATCCGAGCGCCGAACGGCAGAACTGCACGCCGCAGTGGAACTATGTGCCCGCCTTCAGCGCCGTCTACCACGGCATCCTGCCGACCTTCGGCAGTTATGCACTGCCGGATGGCATTCCCCCCTTCGATCCGCTCTGGCCGACCGATGGGAAGCTGGAGAAGGAGCGCGACTGGATCACCCTCTATCCGCTGCAGTTTCAGATCGAACTGGCCCGGGGCATTCTCTGGGGGCAGCAGCCGATGGCCGCCAATCTGACGATGGAAAATCTCTCCAACCCGCAGGTGCGTCCGCTCTACGACTTTCTCTGCCGGAGTGCGAAGTTCTACCACACCCATCGGGATTTCCTCTTCGACGGCGAAATGCTCGACCCGGAGACGCTGGAGTGCGACATCGTGGAGATCTCCTTCAACCAGCGGATGATTTTCACCAAAGAGGCGCAGCTTCGAAGTGTGACCAAGCCGCTGCCCGCGGTGCTTCACAGCCGCTGGCGGGCGAAGGACGGGCGCGAACTTCTGGTCCTGTGCAACTACACGACCGAACCGCGTACTGCCACTTGGCGCAACCGGAGCTTCCGTCTGCCGCCGATGGAATATTTTGCTTGTACTCCGCCGGCGTAATGGAAGCCGTTTTGTGTTCCCGGAGGGCCTCCCGCTCGGACACGCCACCCATACGGGGAGGCGGAACCAGTCATGCGGCGCCTCTTCCCTGCAGCGGGGAAGAGGCGATGGCAAACGGAAAGGAGCTCCCGCCCCCGCCGCCGGCGGCACGCTGGCATCCTGCAGAAATTTTTTTGGAGTCTCAAAGAGACCCGTCGGCCGGCTCCTGCCGGCCGCGAAAAGAGCCCCGCTCTTTCCGCAGTGCGGAAGGGGACTTCCCCAGCCGCTGCCGGACCATCCGGGCAAAATAGTTCTGGTCGTGAAATCCGGTCGCTTCAGCGATCTCCTGCACCCGGTCCCGGGTGTGATAGAGCAAACGAAGCGCATGCTGAATACGGCACGAAATCAGAAACTCCTGCGGCGAACAGCCGAAATGCGCCGAAACAGCACGGTGAAGCGTTGAGCGATGCACCCTCAGCTCCCGGCTGATCTCCGCCACGGACAAACCGGAATCACGATACCTCTCGCGGACCAGCGCCTGAAAGGCGTCGCAGAGTTCCCGGTTCGCAGTGTCGCTCCCCGCCATCGCCAGAGAGAGGATCTTATAGGCTTCCGCCCCCGCGCCAAACTCCCCGCGCCGGGAGCAGGAGCGAATCTCCTGCATCAGGTTCTCAAACAGCTCGACTGGACAGATGCCGGCGTACCGGCCGCTCCGCGGCAGCTGAAACCGGGCGATCAGCTCCGGCAGGTTCGCGCCGTCGATGGTGAGCCAGTAATACTCCCAGACCGGTGTCCGGCGGCGGATGTCGTGAAGCTCTCCGGGGAAATAAAAACAGACCTCGCCCGGCTTGAGAATCCAGCTCGTCTCCCCCCGGTGAAATTCCCCTTCCCCGCGAACGCACCAGAAGAGCTCGAGAAACTCTTTCCGCACACATCCGTCACTCCAGCCCGGTCCGGTCACATAGTGCCCGGCGGAACGGACATGGAGCAGAGCGTTGATCGTTCCTGTCGAATAGGGACGGTAAATTTCCGCCAGTTTATAAAGATCGCGCATCCTCCGGTTCCTCCCGCGACATTTCTGCTAGTTATAATACACCTGTCTCATTGTCCTTTCAAGACATTCACAGTATAATAAAGCAGAAAACACACAACCCTCGGGAAAGGAGTCGGCAGATGATGAAAAAAGGACCGAAAATCGTGGTAATCGGCGCCGGAAGTTTCTTCTTCGGGCGCGCCGTCGTGTACAATATGGCGCAGAGTCCCATTCTGCGAACCGGCACGCTAGCCCTGGTCGACACCGATCCGGCGGTACTGGAAACGATGATGAAGCTGGCGGAACGGGCCGGCCGGCACGTCGGAGCACCGTTCCGGCTGATCGGTTCAACCGACCGCAGAACCGTGATGCACGGAGCGGATTTCGTCGTTGCCAGCTTCTCGTTCCGGAACACCTTTTACCGCGGGACAGATGTGCGAATTTCGCGCAAATATGGTGTGACCATGTGTTCCGGCGACACCATCGGCCCCGGCGGAATCTTCCGCACACTGCGCGAACTCCCGGAGATTCTCCGCATCGCACAGGATATCCGGGAGCTCGCGCCGGAGGCCTGGATGATCAACTTCGTCAATCCGACCGCCGCGCTCGGCCTCGGCCTGATGCGCCACGCTCCGGATGTGAAAAGTTTCGCCCTCTGCGACGACCTTCACGATCCCCGCAAACGGGCGGAATATCTGTTCCGCTGCGGAATCACTGAAAAACCGGAAATTCCAATCTCTCCGGAGCAGGATGCAAAATTCGATTTGCAGATCCTCGGCGTCAACCACTGCAATTTCGTCGCGAAATGCAGTTACGACGGCGTCAGCCGGATGGACCATCTCCGCAAATGGGTCGCCGGACAGGCGAAAAAAGAGTGGGAGCACCCGGCCGACAGAAGTGACGCCAAACAGCATTACAACTACAACTACGCTCTTGAACTCTTCGACCTTTTCGGCGCCTGCCCCAACGCACTCGGACACATCAAGGAGTATCTCCCCTTCTTTCAGGGATACGGGGTGTCGCCGGTCGAACCGGAACCGATCGTTCCGTTCGATGCCTTCCGCCGCGCCGACGAGATGGCCGCCCAATGGCGGGAAACCGTCGCATTTGCAAACGGCGAGCGCCCGATCGAAGAGTTCTTCGCCGGCGGCAAAGGCGACCATGCGACCGACATCATCGAATCCATGTGGGGCGGGCTCGGCAGGAAGTTCTACGTCAACACGGCAAACCGCGGCGCAGTGCCGAACATGGCTGACGATGCCTTTCTGGAGCTGCGTTCCGAGCTGGATATGAACGGGCCGCGCCCCCTGCCCGCCGTACCACTGCCGTACGGCGTACTCGGCCTGACCCGGCAGGTGCTCGACACTCACGAACTGGCCGTGGAGGCCGCAGTCTCCTGTGACCGGAAGATCCTCTATCGCGCCCTTGCCTGCGACCCGATCGTAAACAATCTCGGCGATGCCAAACGAATCATGGAGGAACTTCTCGAAGCAGAGCGCGATCACCTTCCCGCCGGCTGGTTCCGCTGAACCGGCATGGTCGAAAAACAGCCCCGCGTTGCGGCGCGCGGGACCCGTTCGCGGGGCTGTCGGGGGCGTCGTTCGCCGCGCCCCCGCGGCCAGTTTTCCTCTTC
>NZ_DBEXAY010000189.1:0-7239 GCF_048170485.1 Victivallis sp.
GGCGTCCTGGCGCTCGTCGTCTGCGGCCGCCAGTGGAAACCGGCCTTCGGCAGTGCCCGTGCCTGGTGCATCGGCACATTGATGCTGCTGCCTCTTCTCGTCTACTGTGTTTTCTATTATCCCCTCTCCTTCAGTTACAATTATGATAACAGCGACGGGTGTCTGCTGAGTCTTGTTTCCATCCAATTCCTGGTCGCCCTGTCGCGCTTCCCGGGAATCTCCGGATGGGGCTGGAGTGTATGGGCGGCGGGCGGCCTGTTCTTCCTCGCCCTCTGGTACTGGCTGACCGCGCTCTTCTTCGTCCGTCTGAGCGGAGAGAAGCTCCGTTCCCTCTTCGGGAAAGGGGTGATCGTCTGGTGGAGCGCAGGAGCGGCGGTGTTTCTCCTCTTTACTCTTTTGACGTGGATCGCCGGAGGAGAGGTTTCACGCCGAACCGCCGAGCTGGCAAAACGGTTCGGGCGGCCGATGACGGCGGAGGCGCTGGCGGAGTGTTATTTTCACGGACGCAAGCCGGATGCCGCCTTCTGGGATCGGTGGGAAAAAAGCTATGACGCGGTCGATCCCTTCAAGGAAGAAGAGAATTATGCCTTTTATTACTCTGAGCCCAACCTTATGCTGACCTCCGCCGGATGAATGAAACAGTGGCGAAATCACTTTGAAGAATATTCTGAGGCCCTGAAAGCCTGGGAAGCGCAGACGGTCAATCCGCTGCCGCCGCGACCGCGCCACTACCAGACGGGGAAACTGATTGGGATCTGCCTGCCGGAGCTCAACTGGATCCGGCAATTCAACCGGCTTCAATTATGGCGGATTTACTTCGCTCTCGCAGATGGGCGAATCGACGAAGCACTCGCCGCCGAACGGCGGATGAAACGGAGCAACCAGTATCTGCAGCAGGACTCAATTTCGATCAGCCTACGGGTATGGATAGTCTGCGAAAAGTTCCGTCTCTCCGGCATTGAGATGATGTTGGAATCCGGCAAACTCCCGGAATCGGTGCTGCACCGGCTCTCCGCCGAACTGGCGGAACAGGAAAAAGCGATTTCTCCTCGTCTGGAACAGGTGTTGTACTGTGAAGCAGTTCAAGCTTTGGATTTCTGCAAATTCATACAAGCAGGGTGGTATCTGATAGAGTCCGACATCCGCGACACGCCTCCCGTAGTTCCGGGAAAACTCCGTTGCTTTGTTCCACAGCTCTGGTGGTACTTCCGGCGGGAAATGGCGGAACTGCTGAGAATCTGCAACATTCCGGAACTCCATCATGCCGGCACAAAGCAGAGATACCGTTCTCCCGGTATTCTGGCCTCCATGATTGCGCCCAACTATACCGTAACAAGGAATCTTTTTCTCCGGCTGACCGCCCGGCTCCGGGCGGTGCGGGGGCTGATTCAGGCGGAACTCTATCGCCGGAAGCACGGCGACTGGCCGGAGAGCCTCCCCGACCTGCCGCTCGATCCCTTCAGCGGCAAACCGTTGCTCTACCGGAAAGGGGAGTGCCTCCAGAAATTCAACCGGATCGACTCTGAACCGCCTCATCGTATCCTGCCGGAAATTCATTCCATTCCGGCGATTCAGGTGTGGAGCGTCGGCCCCGACGGCGTCGACAACGGCGGCTTCCGCCCGGACGGGTCTCACTGCGACGACGTCCGGGCGCTCCTCCGGATTCAGCCATGAAAGGCATTCATTCCGAATGGATTCGGTACTCCTGCGGAGTACAGTGGAGATGCTTCCTGAAAAACGCGGCGAATAAGCCGGGGCGGTGAAATCCCACCGCTTCCGCCACCAGCGATATCGGCAGAGCGCTGTTCCGCAGAAGGTCGCACGCACTCGCAATTCGAAGTTCGTTCTGGTACTCCTTGATCGATTTCCCGGTGCCCAGCCGGAAGATCCGATTCAGATGGCGGGGACTCAGTTCGAAGCATTCCGCGAGCCGCCGCACCGGGTCGGAATCCCGGACCATCGCCCACATCGCCCGCTTCATCGCCTCCAGCCGGTCGCGGCGGAACTCCGCCCGCAACGCCTCATGTCCGGACACCTCTTCCAACGCCTCGGGGAAACTCTGCTGCATCACCACGCCCAGTAACGCCGCCAGCAGATGGCTCAACAGCTCCGTCGACAGCGGCGCCTCCGACATCCCCTGACGGCGGATTTCCCGCAGCAGAAACGCCATCTCCCCGGAAAGCGGAATCTCGTAACCGAGCGCTTCCGCACGGCGGGCAATCCGCTCGTTCACCTCCAGCGCATGCGCTCCCCCGATCTGAAAGTTGACCGACAAGTTCCAATGCGTCTCCTCCTCGCCGAAACGGCATGCGTGCGACACCGCCGGCGGCATGAAAAACAGCGTCCGTTTTCCCGCCCGGTTTTCCACCGTCACCCCGTCGCAGCTGGTCCGCATGGAAGAACGCTCCACAAAGGAGAGACAGTAATAGGGGTGTTCGTGCTCCGGCACCCGAAGCCCCGGGGAGAGTTCGTTGTACTGGCAGGAAAGCACCGAAAACTCCAGTCCGCCCGCCGCGAAGCGCCCACCTCCCGCGGCAACACTCCGGCTCGCCGTCCGGTTGAAATTCTCATGCGCCTCATCCATCGTTTCCGCCCCTCCCCGGCCTGTCCGCGTTTCGAGGGTTACTATAGCGATTTCAACGGATTTTTCAACCGGGATGCCCGGCCGAATGTCCGAAAAATAATTTCAATGTCTTTTTATTTACAAAAGGACGGCTTGGTTTCCCGCCCCCGGCGCGGTATACTTTCTCCCGTCATCCATGGTCAAACAATCGGGAAACAACGTACGGGAGGCTTGAATGAGAAAACTGATTCCGGGGAAAGAACAGGTCGTCGTCCGGGGCATCCGCCCGGAGGAGCAGTTGTGGGGCGCGTATCAGTTCCCCCATCCGTACAACCTCGGCGACCGGCTGGTCGTCTCCGTCGACGTCTGCGAAGACAACATCCAGTCCTACGGCAGTCCGAAACGGTGGTTCGAAAGCCGCGACCGGGGCGAAAGCTGGCAGGAGGTCGATCCCGCCGTGGCCATCCAATGCGGCCTCCGCCTCGCCAATGGCGATCTGCTCTACTTCCCGATGGTCTCCGGAACCATTCTGGAGGGATACCGGGTAACGCCGCAGAATCTGCTCACCCCCGGCTATGACTTCTCTCGCCGGGCAGAAGAAAAAACACTCCCGATTCCGGACGGAATGACCTGCTGGCTCGACGGGACACTGATCCGCGCCTTCCGCGTTGAACGACTGCCGGAGAGCCTGTCAAAAGCGGAGTGGCTCGCTTTCCGCGTCCCGGCGGGCGAAATCAAACCGGTCGAGGAACATGTCGCCCTCGACTGGCCGTGCCTCACACGGGTCGTCCATGAACACGAGGGGGTGCTGACGCTGAAGTCGCTCTTCCCCCGCGGCAATCCGCGGATCGGACCGGACGGGGCGATCTGGGTGACCGTCCTTTCCGGCGAAGGTCACATCAACCCGGAAACCGGGCTCTATTCGCCCTACTACTCCGCCGAACTGTTCCGTTCGGACGACGACGGCCACACCTTCCGCCTGCACAGCCACATGGAGTACGAGGCGGATGGGAAACGCTATCCTTACCGGAGCGGCGGATTCAGCGACAGCGACATCGAATTCATGCCGGATGGTTCCATGGTCTGGTTTCTGCGCACCGCCTGGTACTGCAGTACCGGCGAAGAGGTCGCGCCGATGTATTTCGCCCGTTCGACCGACTCCGGCCGCACCTGGTCGAAACCGGAGAAGTTCGCCGACACCGGCATCCTCCCCCGGCTCTGCAAACTCGACTGCGGCGTCACGCTGCTCTGCTACGCCCGGCCCGGCATCTTCGTACAGGCCACGGAAGATGAAAGCGGCACCCGCTGGAGCGAACCGCTGGTCGTGATGACGCCCGGCGACCGGAGCGCCCTGGCCAACCGCCGGGTCACGCCGCCCACCTTCCACGACTGGGACGGCTGCTGCTGCAACCCGGAGATGATTCCGCTCGACCGCAACAGCGCGTTGATCTTCTACAGCGACTTCTACTTCCCCGACCGGGATGGGGTCAAGCGCAAGACCGTCGTCTGCCGGAAAATCACCGTGGAGGCGTGACCGGCTCCGCCCCTACCCCCGCCGGTAGAACAGTACGGCAAAACCGTTCCGGGGGATGGTGACAACGCCATCCTCCATCGTAACGTCGCCGGAGACGGAGTCCAGCCGTTCCAGCTGGAATCCGGGGGCGGCGACTTCGGTCCGCGCCAGCTCCCGGCTGCTCTGGGTCAGCAAAACCGCCAGCTCATCGCCGAGCAGGAAGGAGTTGGTCTGAATCTCCGGATTGCTCACGCGGTGGAAGGTTTCCGCACGGAATGTTCCGTCGTACAGCAGTCGCCCGAACCGTTCACGCAGCGCGTTCGCCTTCGCGAGATACGCCTGATAGTGCGGCGTCTCCGCGATGGTGGCGCGACAGCGGTAGATCTCCACATCGCTCCGGCTGCCGAGCAGCAGCATCTGATTGACCGGAAATTCGACGTCGGAATCGTCGCGGATGTTCCGGTTGGAGATCACCGCCTCCGGGAAGGCCGCCTTGAAAAGGTAACTCGCCGACAGCGTCCGCGGCTTTTCCCCCTTCTCCCGCCAGTCGGAATTCCAGACGCCCGCGGGGAAACCGAAGATATGAACGAAATCGGTATACTGCAACGTCTGGTCAGTGGTGCACTCGATACCGACCCCCATCTCTGGATTCCGGGACTTCGCGTACTCGTAAAGCTCCTTGAGCATCTCCCGCTTGCCCTGCATGATTCCGGTATACGGCACCGGGTGGCCGTGCGACGGGTCGCAGCAGGGGTAGGAGAGCAGTCCGAGCTGATCGAAGAAGACCGAATCCACCCCGAGTTCCACTGCAAAATCGACGTGCCGCTTCAAAATTTCCAGCCAGGAACGGCAGGCGGGGCAGGCCACGACGAAGGTCTTGTTGACGAAAGCCCGCAGAAAGGTGCCGCCGTTGGTGAAGTTGTAGGACTCGCGGTGTTCGGTGCCGTCTGCGCGTTTGATCGCCACACGCGCCCCTTCCCCCGAGCGGTAATAGTCACTCTCCACGTCGATGAGCTGACCGTTGAAGTAGAGGATGACCTTCCCCCCCTTCGCCTGCACCTTGCGGATGTTCTCCTTCAGTGTTTTGACGCCGCCCAGTTTCGGATCGGCGGAGTAGACCGGGTATCCGGAGTCCATCCCCGCCGCGGTCCAGCCGAAGAGGAACAGGGTGTCGATTCCGGCCTTCGCGGCGTCATCGTAAGCCTGCTCGAGCTTTTCGTAGGGGAAGAGATACTCTCCGTACTGATGGTGCAGAATAATCCGCTGCCACCCCGGCGAATGTGCCACATGATCCGGAATCTGCGGCGGAGTAAACCACCCCTCCGCCCACTTCCGATACTTCTCCGCACAGACGGTCCAGCTGCCGGAGTACGGAGCGGTGACGATGTTGCATTCGCGCCAGTTTCCATCAACCTTAAGAAATGGATAGCGAACCACATACATATTGACACTCTTTTGCCGCTCCAGTTCAAACACCTGCCCGGTCAACTCGAAAGTGGAGTCGTGGCATCCGTAATAGAGCCCCTCGTCCCCCCAGTCGAGCGCAAAGCAGTTCATCGACGCGGCACGCCCCGGATAAAGCGCCGTACGGCGGATGTACTTCTGATCGGGCGCCATGTAATGGGTGAAACAGCTGCGGATCTGCGCCGGAAGATTCTCCAGCCGTTCGCTGACCCGCTCCGAAGTGATCGCCGCCATCGGCGGTTCGGGGTCACGGATGGAGAGAATCGGGTAATGCACTTCGCGCACCACCTGCTCCTGCGAACGGTTTTCCAGCGCGATGCCCCAGTGAATTTCATCCCCGCACAGTTCCGCCGAAAGGGACACAGCAATGGGAATCGTGCCGCGTTCCTCGCACTCCACGGCGGAGTATTTGAGGGAGACACGCCCCGCTTCGCACTGGACCTCGGGCCTTCCGGCAGGGACGGCATCCAGCTCCAGGCAGCCGGAATCCCCCAGGATCAGCCGCAGTAATTGATGCGGGCGAAGCAGATTCCGGCCGGTTTTCCGGTTGCGGAGCTCCTGCAGAATGCCGTTTTCGTCCATTTCGAGCGTGATAAATTCATTTTCCATCCGATACATGACAGCCTCCTGATTGTACCGGGAACAGTATAGCGCCATCTGTATCGTTCTGCCATGAAAATTGTGCCGAAAAATATGGAAATCGTGCCATTTTGCATGGAAAAGCCGTTTCTCCCGCATTATATTACGGTATGAAAAACCATTTTCTCCACTTCAACGATCTGCCGCGCACGCTGGCGGCGCCGCTGCCGCTCTTCGCCCGGCTCTCCAGCGACAATGCCCGGGGCACCTGGAACGGACGACGCGAGAACCTCATGGAGTTCGCCATCCGCCTCTCCGCCGCCGACGGGTATTCGATCGACATTCAGAACGGGCATGAGACGCGACTGCCCTTTCCGCATGTGTATCTGAAGTATCCGGAGAGCGATTTTCACTCGCCGCCCTTCGCCCCGCGCCGGGCGTTCGCCCTGCTCTACGACGGCGCGCTCCGCCCCCGGCTGGAAGAGGCGGGCCTCCTTCTCACCCCCGTCGGCTGGCCGCTGGAGATCACCGGAGAAATCCGGATGCTGATGGAGAAGATCGACGCACTCTGCGACAATCTGTTTCTGCCGGGAAACGTCGACCGGATCGATCACTACGCCCTCTGTCTCTTGCGGGAACTGATGCTTCAACATCCCGCCCGGCAGCACCTCCGCCCGCCGGAACCGGACTCCTTCCATACCGAAAAAATCCAGCGGATCGCCTCCTTTCTGCGCACCCATTACGCCGAGAAGATCGATCTTTCGGCACTGGCGGCCCGACACGGCCTGTCGCGCCGCACCTTTTTCCGCTACTGGCAGAACCTCTTCCCCGGCGACACGCCGCACCAGTATCTTCTCTCCCTGCGGCTTCAGGAAGGGCGTCGTCTGCTCCGCAGTGAACTGCCCATCTCAGAGATCGCCCGGGAGCTGGGATTTTCGGACGCCTCCGGTTTCACGGAGCAGTTCCGGCGCCGTTACGGAGAAACGCCGACCCGCTACCGCAGGCATCAGCAACCAGAATAATGCCCTTCCACCGCCCCCAGGTATCAGAGGTTCCCATCCTTCCGGATAACGCCCGACATAATACTTCAAAAATCCACATATTTTAAAACGTATAACCA
>NZ_DBEXAY010000190.1:0-9725 GCF_048170485.1 Victivallis sp.
CCAGTGATGAATTCTCCCGTCAACCACTATACACCACATGCGCCAAAGTGCAAAATGAAATTTGCAAAAAAACCATTCCGGGCGCATATTATAGGGAGCCGGACGACGACATGGTTCACAAGAGGAGAGCGTCCGGCCGCAAGGAGGTTCATCCATGAGCAAAGGAAAAACCAACGTCCGCACCTTCCGCAAACGGAAGGAGGCCGGAGAGAAAATCGTTATGATCACCGCCTGCGACGCCCCCTCGGCCGCCGCGGCATTCGCCGCCGGAATCGATGTGCTTCTGGTCGGAGACTCCCTCGCCATGACCGTGCTCGGCTACGCGAACACCCTGCCGCTCACGATGGAGGAGGCGCTCCACCACGCCCGCGCCGTCCGCCGCGGAGCACCCGACGCCTTCGTCATCTTCGACATGCCGTTCATGAGCTATCAGGTGAGCATGGAAGAGGCGCTCCGCAATGCGGGGCGCGCCGTCAAGGAGGCCGGCGCCAACGCCGTCAAGCTCGAGGGCGGCGCCGAACTCGTGCCGCTGATCACCCGGCTGGTCGACTGCGGCATTCCGGTCATGCCCCACCTCGGGCTGCTGCCGCAGCGCATTCAGACCTCCGGCACCTACCGCATCACCGGCCGGACCGACGCCGAAGTGGAAAAACTGCTCAGCGACGCGCACGCGGTCGAGGCGGCCGGCGCCTTCGCCCTGGTGCTCGAATGCATGCCGGCCGAAGTCGGCCGCCGGATCTCCGAAGCGCTGACCATCCCCTCCATCGGCATCGGCTCGGGGATCAACTGCGACGGGCAGGTTCAGGTGCTCCACGACGTGCTCGGGCTCTTCGAGGAGTTCACCCCGAAGCACTCCCGCCGCTACGCCGAACTGGGGAAACTCACCCGCGAGGCGCTGAAACATTACGCGGACGATGTCCGGAACGGCGCCTTCCCCGGCCCGGAGAACTCGTTCTGACCCTACCGGGAAACCGGCCGGAACCATTTTTCCGGACGTGCAGTGCAGCAACATCATCAGCGCAGGAGAATCACGATCATGTTCCAGGAAAAACTGGTTCCGAACCGCCGTCCCGGCGCCGTCGCGGTCGAAGTCGCCGCGAACCGGGCGATCTTCTTCTTTCACGACGGCGGCACGTTCCGCACCGAAGAGGTGCCGTTCGCGCCGTTTCTGCTGCTGAGCTCCCCGGAGCAGCTCGACGGATTCGACGGAGCGTTCGAGCTCGAACCGCTCTCCGGGCAGATGCTCTTCAGCATGCTGGCGAAATTCCCGGATATCGATCACTACAATGCGGCGCTCGCCTTTCTGAAGAAGAACACCCGCGCGCCCTACTCCATCTACCGCGACCTCTCGCAGCAGGCGCTGCTGGAGTCGGGGACCCGCCTCTTCGGCTCGATGAGCTTCCCCGAACTGCGGCGGCTCTCCTTCGATCTGGAGACGCGGACCACCCCGGGGTACGACTTCCCCAACGCCGACCGGCCGGGGGATGAGATCATCATCATCTCACTGCGCGATTCGACCGGTTGGGAAACGGTGCTTTCGCAGGAGACGATGAATGAAAAGGAGCTGATCGAAACCTTTCTCAAGGTGGTCGCCGAACGCGATCCGGACGTGATCGAGGGGCACAACATCTGCCGCTTCGACCTGCCCTACCTCGAAACCCGCGCCAAACGGTACAAGCTCAAACTCACCCTCGGCCGCGACGGCTCCGCGCCCCGGAAACGCCCCAGCCGCTTCACCATCGCCGAGCGGCTGATCAACTACACCCGCTACGAATTCTACGGCAGGCACACCATCGACACACTGCATCTTGCGATGTTCTACGACATGTCGAACCGCAATCTGGAGTCCTACAACCTCAAGTACCTCGCGCGCCACTTCAAGATCGCCTCCGGCGACCGCACCTATCTGGACGGGCGGGAAATTTCCGACGCCTGGACCGACGACCGGCAGAAACTGCTCGCCTACGCCCTCGACGACGTGCGTGAATGCGAAGCGCTGAGCGCCCTTCTCAGCCCGAGCTACTTCTACCAGACCCAGATCCTGCCGATGAGATATCAGGACGTCATCGTGCGCGGCACCGGCACCAGCCTCGACGCGCTGCTCACCGCCGAGTATCTCAAACAGCGCCATTCCCTGCCGCAGCCGGAAGCGGCGCGGCGCTTCGCCGGGGCGCTGACCCGGGCGGAGGCCAGCGGCGTCTTCCGCAACGTCTGGCACTGCGACGTGCGTTCGCTGTATCCGTCGATCATCCTCGCCGAAGGATGGGTTCCGGCGCACGATGAACTCGGCGAATTCCCCCGTCTGCTCCGGGCGCTGCGCACCTTCCGGCTGGAGGCGAAGGACGCCGCCCGCACCGATCCGGATCCGGCCCGGCGCAGCTACTTTCAGGCGCTCCAGAGCAGTTTCAAGATTCTGATCAACTCCTTCTACGGCTACCTCGGATTTTCACAGGGGACCTTCAACGACTACGACATGGCCGAACGGGTCACCGCACGGGGGCGGGAGATTCTCACATCGATGCTCCACTTCCTCAACGAAGCCGGAGCGCACGTTCTGGAGATGGATACCGACGGCATCTACTTCCAGCCGCCGGAGGGGGTGGAGGATGCCGCCGCCTTCAACGCCCGGATTCAGGCGGTCCTCCCGGCCGGAATCGAGGTGGAGCTCGACGCCCGCTACGAGGCGATGTTCTCCTACAAGAGCAAAAACTACGCCCTGCTGGATTCCAGCGGCGTGGTCAGCATCACCGGTGCGGCGCTCAAGTCGCGCGGACTCGAACCCTTTCAGCGCAATTTCATGGCGGCGGTCGTCGAACATCTGCTGCGGAACGAAACGGAGAAGATTCCGCTCGAATATGAGACGCTCCGCCGGTCGATCGCCGACCGGTCGATTCCGCTCGCGGAACTGGCCAAGACCGAGAACCTCAACGACTCCCCGGAAACCTACCGGCGGAAGCTGGAAGCGGGCACCGGCCGCCGGAGCGCCGCCTACGAACTGGCGCTCCGCTCCGGGCGCGACTACCAGTCGGGCGACCAGGTCACCTACTATCTGACCGGCGAAAAGAAAAAGGTGTCGGTGGTGGACAACGCCAAACTTCTCAGCGACGCGCCGGCGGAGGGACGCGACGAAAACACCGCGTTCTACCTCAACAAGCTCGAGGAGCTCTACGCCAACTTCGCGGAGTTCATCCGATCCTGAAGGCGCTCTCGCTGCGGACGCGCTCGAGCTCGTCGAGCAGTGCGGCGGGGTCGTCGGAGGCGATCAGCATCTCCCGGTCCTGTTGGGCAATCAGTCCGGAGTCGACGCCCTGATCGAGAAATTTCAGCAGAAGATCGTAATAACCGCCCGCATTCAGCAGGCCGCACGGCTTGCTGATGAAGCCGAGCTTGAACCGGCTGAACGCATCGAAGAGTTCATCCAGCGTGCCGAAGCCGCCGGGCAGCGCCACGACCGCATCGGCCAGTTCGAGCATCAGCTCCTTGCGCTCGGCCAGCGAGTCCGCCTCGATCGTCCGGGTGAGGCCGCTCTGGAGCAGTTCCCGGGGGAACTCCGAGGGGAAGACGCCGGTCACTTCACCGCCGTTGGCCAGCACCGCCTCCGCCAGCGACTGCATCGTGCCGGTGCCGGAGCCGCCGTAAACCAGACCGATGTTCCGCTCCGCCAGAATCCGCCCGAATTCGGCGGCGACGTCGGCGTAGAGCGGGTGACGGCCGAACGAGGAGGCGCAGTAGACCGCCACCTGCCGGACAGAAGAGACATCACAATACATGGATCACCTCGTTTCGCGGACCAGTTCGCCCGCATGATAGGAACTCCGCACCAGAGGAGCACTCGCCACCGCCCGGAATCCCAGTTCACGGGCGAACGCGCCGAACGCCTCGAACTCCGCCGGCGTCACGTAGCGCGCCAGCGGCCAGTGCGCCGCCGACGGCGGCAGATACTGCCCGATCGTCACGATCGAGACCCCCGCCTCCCGCAGGTCGCGAAGCGTCCGGCGCACCTCTTCGTCGCTCTCGCCCAGCCCCAGCATCAACCCGGACTTCACCGGAATCCCCTCCCCCGCGGAGGCGGCGAAGCGCAGCACCTCCAGCGTGCGGCGGTAGGTCGCCCGGGTGCGGATTTCCGAAGAGAGCCGTTCAACCGTTTCGACGTTGTGGTTGAACACCGCCGGCCGCGCCTCCAGCACCCGCCGGATCGCGTTTTCGTCGCCGTTGAAATCGGGGGTGAGCACCTCGGTCTCCGCCTCCGGCAGACGGCGGCGGAGCTCCTCGATCACGGTGGCGAAACATCCGGCGCCGCCGTCGGGGAGATCGTCACGGGTGACGCTGGTGACCACCACGTAACGGAGTTTGAGCCGCACCGCCGCCTCCGCCAGCCGGACCGCTTCATCCGGCTCCGGAGGTTCCGGGTGCGGATCGTGACCGATCGCACAGAATTTGCAGTTGCGCGTGCAGTTGCGCCCCATGATGAGAAAGGTCGCGGTACCGTGGCAGAAGCATTCGCCGAGATTGGGGCACATCGCCCCGGAACAGACCGTATTGAGCCGGAGATCCTGTAAAATCGCACTCACTTCGCCGGCGCCGTTGGCGCCGACCCGTACCCGGATCCACTCCGGCAGCCGCGGCCGGACCGGTTTACCCTCACCCTGCATCGAATGCCTTTCCCGGCAGGCGGCGCACCGCGTCGCCCCGCCCGCTTATCTGCCGCAGTCGGAAATCACGATCGCCGCATTCGACCCGCCGAACGCGAAGCTGTTCGACAGCCCGTGCCGGATTGTCGTGCCGGTGCGGCATTCGCGGACGAGATCCGCCCAGGCGAATTCCGGATCGGGATTCTCGAGATTGATCGACGGCGAAATGAAGTGCCGCTCCAGCATCAGCGAGGTGAAGATCACCTCCGCTGCGCCGGTCGCGCCGACCATGTGACCGGTCTGCGACTTGGTGCTGTTGATCGCCGCCTTGTCGCCGATCACCCGGCGGATGGCGTCGAGTTCGACCGGATCCCCCACCGGAGTACCGGTGCCGTGGGTATTGACGTAACCGATGTCCGCCGCGCTCAGACCGGCGTCGGCGATCGCGTCGCGCATCACCGCCGCGGACGCGGCCGCATCCGGCACAACCATGTCGTGCGCATTGCTGTTGGAGGCGACGCCGGAAATTTCGCTGATCGGCCGCACACCGCGCGCCCGGCAGCTGCGTTCGGACTCCAGCACCACATAGGCCGCGCCCGCCGCCAGCACGAAACCGTCGCGGTCACGGTCGAAGGGACGGCTCGCCAGTTGCGGCGTCTCGTTGTATTTGCGCGACAGCGCCCGGCAGGCGCAGAAACCGAGCGCCTGCACCCAGTCGATCTGTTCAGCGCCGCCGGCGAGCACGATGTCATACTGCCCGGAACGGATCAGCCGGGTGCCGACCATAATCGAAATCGCACTGCTGGCGCACGCGGCGGAAATGTCGTAGGATTCCCCGGTAATTCCAAAAATGAGCGAGAGGTTGGAGATCGCCGACGACGGCATCACCCGCGGCACCGAATAGGGACTCACATTGCGCAGGCGGTAATCGCTGCGGATGTAGCCATCCGCCTCATTGAAGACTTCGACGTAGTTTCCGCCGGCGACGCCGCCGATGATGGCAATCCGCCGTTCGCGCAGCTCCTCCAGCGGCAGGCCCGCCTCGGCGAATGCCTCCTGCGCGGCGATGACCGACATGACGCCGACCGGGGGACAGAAGCGCAGTTTCTTGCGGTCGATGAGTTCGGTCTCCAGCGGCCCGTCGATCAGCCCGCCGACTTCGCAGCTGAGTTTATGCTCGACGAAGTCCGGCACCTGAACGATTCCGCATTTTCCGGCCCGAAGCGCCGCCTCATTCGCCGCCAGATTGTTTCCAATCGGCGTGATCAACCCGCGTCCTGTGATAAAAGCTCTTTCCATGAGTCCCCTGCAAACTGTTCGGCGAACCGCCTTGATATTACCGGTTTTTCGCAAAATCCGGGTTAATATAGACCTGCTTTCCGCCTTTTTCTACTGTGGAAAGATGAAAAATGTGTGGAATATTCAGGAGAATGGTGTTATATTCCTCAGCAGAAGACAGGAGAGGACCCCGCAGCGGATGGCACTTCTTTCGGTAAACAACCTCAGAATCGACTTTCTTTCCGGCGACCGCCGCCTTCCGGTGGTCTCCGGCGTCTCCTTCTGCGTCGAGCGCGGGAAAATCCTCGCCCTGGTCGGGGAATCCGGCTGCGGAAAAAGCATCAGCTGTCTGGCGCTCACCCGCCTGCTGCCCACTCCGCCGGCCTTCCCCGCCGCCGATTCGGTCGAATTCGACACCGGGGAGGAGACGGTCGATCTCTTCCGGCTCTCCCCCCGGAAACTGCGGAAATTCCGCGGCGGCCGCATCGCCTACATCTTCCAGGAGCCGTCGGTCTCGCTCAACCCGGTGTTCCGCATCGGCGCGCAGATCGCCGAAGTGATCGAGCTCCACCGCCCGGAGGTGACCGATGTGCGCGGCGAGGTGATCGAGTTGCTCCGGCAGGTGGGGATTCCCGCGCCGGAGAGCAGAATCAACGCCTTCCCGCACGAACTTTCCGGCGGCATGCAGCAGCGGGTGATGATCGCCATGGCGCTGGCGGGCAATCCGGAGCTTCTGATCGCCGACGAACCGACCACCGCGCTGGATGTCACCATTCAGGCGCAGATCCTCGAACTCATCGACCGTCTCCGCCGCGAGCGGAACATGGCGGTCATTCTGGTCACCCACAACCTCGGCATCGTCGCGCAGCTCGCCGACTTCGTCGCGGTCATGTACGCCGGGTGCCTGGTGGAGTACGCTCCGGCACGCGAACTCGTCGACCACCCCCGCCACCCCTACACCCGGGCCCTGCTCGCCGCGGTGCCGAAGCTGGGAGGCGGAGGAGGGAGGCTATCGACCATTCCGGGGCACGTCCCCTCGCCGGACGAGTTTCCGGCCGGCTGCCGCTTCAGCGACCGGTGCGCCCGGGCGAAATCGCTTTCTCCTGAACTCGCCGCCCGATGCCGCGACGAACGGCCGCCGCTCCGGGAGCTCTCCCCCGGGCACCGGTGCGCCTGCACGGCCCCCTTCCCCGAAGAAGAGGGTTGAGGCAATGGAGAAGAGATTCTTCTGCCTGCTCGGCGCGCTGACCGCCACCGCCGCCGCCACCGTCGCGGTCATCACCACCTACGATGCGCCGGTGACGCGGCCATCCGGAGACGTCACCGCCCGTCCGCGCATGATCTGGCAGCTCCGCACCCGGGCCAACAGTCTGATCGAATCCAAGAACTACCCGGCGGCCCTGCTGATGTTGAACCGGCTCGCCCGCCTCGAACCGGAGAACGCCTCCATCCGGCGGCTTCTGGTGCGTGTCCTCTACGAGACGGGGCGGAACGACGATGCGATCCTGCTCTGCCGGGAACTCCTTGCCGGGAATCCGGACAACGCCACGACCCGCAACAATCTCGGCGTGCTTCTGGCGGCCGGCGGCAGTTTTGAAGCCGGCATCAAGGAGCTGCTCAAAGCCCATACGCTCGCGCCGGAAAATGAATTCATCGACTACAATCTGAGCCGGGCCTACCGGGCGCTCGGCGACCTGCCGGAAGCCGAACGGTGCTATGCCCGGGCAAACCGCAGCCGAAAACAGACCCTGACCGTCGCTCCGCCGGACCTCATCGCCGTGCCCCGTTCCGACTGGCAGGCGCCCGGCGGCAACCAGGAGGAACCCGCCCCATGAGCAAAATCAAAGTGATGGATGAACAGCTCAGCAACCGGATTGCGGCCGGCGAGGTGATCGAACGGCCCGCATCCGTGGTCAAGGAACTGGTGGAAAACGCCATCGACGCCGGCGCCACCCGGATCCGCATTGAAATCGAACGGGCCGGCTCGCGGCTGATCAGCGTCTCCGACAACGGTTCGGGCATGGATGCCGACGACGTTCTGCTCTGCATTGAACCGCACGGCACCAGCAAGATCTTCTCTGCGGAGGACATCGACCGGATCACCACGCTCGGCTTCCGCGGCGAAGCGCTCCCCTCGATCGCCTCGATCAGCCGGTTCACCATCCTCTCCCGCACCGCGGAGATGCTCGAAGGGACCCGGGTCCGGATCGAGGGGGGCAGACTGCTCGAAGCGGCGCCCGCGGGCTGTGCGGTCGGCACCGTCATGCAGGTGCGCGACCTCTTCTTCAACACTCCGGCCCGGAAGAAATTTCTCAAATCCCCCGCCACCGAGGCGCACCACATCGAAGAGATGGTCGTCGCCCTGGCCCTTCCCCGCCCCGAAGTGGGCTTCGAACTGCGGATTGACGGGCGGACGGCGTTCCACTCCCCCGCCGCGCCGACTCCGGAAGCGCGGCTGCGGGAACTCTTCGGCCGCGCCTTCGTCGACAACCTCTGGCCGGTCGATCACACCGAATCCGGCATCACCATCACCGGTTTCACCGCCGCCCCGGGGTTCACGCGCAACTCCCGTCGGGAACAGCGGACCTTCGTCAACGGCCGCGCGGTCGAATCCGCCGCGATCTACCGGGGAATCCGGGAGGGATACGCGACGCTCGCCGAAAGCGGCAGATACGCGCCGGCGGTGCTGTTCCTCACCATCGCGCCGGAAGAGGTGGATGTCAACGTCCATCCGGCCAAGCGGGAGGTCCGTTTCAAACATGAATTCGCCATCACCCGGGCGGTGACCGCCGCGATTGGAAACGCGTTGAAGCGCTCGCGGGAAACGCCGCTGCCGTCGGTTCACGAAGCGGCGCTTCCGCTCGACGGGAAGGTGCCGCTCCGCCTGCTCCTGGACAGCGCCGGGGTCCAGTATCAACCGAAGGAGACCCGCCAGCCGACGCTGGATCTGGGGGAATCGTTTTCCGCCCCGGAGGATGCCCTGCCGGACGCGGCTCCGACCGAAACGCTCTTTTTAACCGATCCCCCCGGGGAACGGATTACGCCGGACAGGGAACTTCCGCAGGAAGAGCCGGAGGACGCGGTTCCGCCAGTTGCCGAAGCCGCCGACCGGGCGCGGACTCTTCCCGTCAAGGCGCCCGAAGCGTTCCCAGAGAGCGACGCCCCTTCCCCGGAAGAACATGCCGCCCCGCGCCAGCCGGTACGCCTCTCCACGGCGGGGAGCGCGCAGTTCAACGGCGACTGGCCGGAGGAAATTCTGGGGATCCTCGACCACACCTACATTC
Organism: Victivallis sp.; assembly: GCF_048170485.1. NCBI lineage: Bacteria > Pseudomonadati > Lentisphaerota > Lentisphaeria > Victivallales > Victivallaceae > Victivallis > Victivallis sp. The sequence continues at coordinate 9,194 of NZ_DBEXAY010000190.1, forward strand.
TCGCCTCGGGGCGAAGCGGTCTGGTGCTGATCGACCAGCACGCGGCGCATGAGCGGATCATGTTCGAACGTCTGCTGACGGAGGCCAAGACGGGAGCCGCCCCCACGCAGGCGCTGCTTCTGCCGCAGGTTCTGGAGCTGCCGCCGCCGATGCGGACTCTGCTGCTGCGCTACCGCAAACTCTTTGAAATGCTCGGATTCGACATCGAGCCGATGGGGAGCAACACGGTGATGCTCAACGGCCTGCCCGCCTCCATGCCGACGCACCGGCCGCTGGAGGAGCTGATTCCGGACATGCTGCAGGAGTTGCTCGACAACCAGGGGGATAAAATTCCGGTGGAGCTCGAATATGTCGCGCGGGCCGCCTGCCGGGCGGCGATCAAAGCTCACGACGAACTCACGCCGGAGCTGACGAAGGAGCTGTTGCGGCAGCTCGGCGAATGCCGGCAGGGCACCCTCTGCCCGCACGGGCGCCCGACGATGGTCACCCTCACCTACCGGGAAATTGAGAAACGGTTCGGCCGGCGCTGAGG
>NZ_DBEXAY010000191.1:0-11671 GCF_048170485.1 Victivallis sp.
GAAGAAACGCTTGAGAATTTTTTATTTATGGGTATAATTAGTTCCAGTTGCAACGTCCAACATCAATCGAAGGGAGACAATGACCATGAACCACGACTTCTACGACGTCAAGGCCAAAGCGAAAGTCAACACCAAGATTACCGCTTGTGTGACCTACGGTGATGCCAGCCGGACTCGTTATGCATTCAAGGGCCAGACCGCCGATGGCCGCAGCCTGACCGCGTTTGTCGGCAAGGATGTCTGGGAGAAGGCGAAGGCCCAGATGAAGTAAGTCTTCCTTCGAGAAGAGATCGTCAGCCCGGTCCTCTGTTGCAGAGGATCGGGCTTTTTTGTTGATGCGGGGGAACGGTGGGGCTGTTTTGAAAATGGAGCCGGGAATTTTTGGTTTCGGGGGTTGAATTCAGCGCAGTTGCCGTTATGTTATTCCGAAACAGAGTCGATGGTGAATTTTTGAGGAGGTGGCGGGAATGTTCCGTGGAATTTACGAAGGGCGCCGGGTGCTGGTGACCGGACACTCCGGATTCAAGGGAAGCTGGCTGGCCGCATGGTTGTTGCGGCTCGGCGCCCGGGTCTGCGGCATCTCCCTGCGCCCGGGGTACGAACCCAACCACTACTCGCTGCTGGATCTCGATCTGGAGTCCGAATGGTCCAACGTGAGGGAGAGCGGGGAGGTTCGGTCGATTTTTGCCGATTTTCGTCCGGAGATCGTCTTCCATCTGGCGGCGCAGGCGCTGGTGCGCCCTTCCTACGAGGAGCCGGCGCTCACGTTTGCGACCAATGTGATGGGGACGGTCAACGTGCTGGAGGCCTGCCGGGAGACCTCCTCGGTCCGTGCCGTCGTCATCGTCACCAGCGACAAGTGCTACGAAAACCGGGAATGGGTCTGGGGCTACCGGGAGAATGACGCCATGGGCGGATTCGATCCCTACAGCGCGTCCAAGGGGTGTGCCGAGCTGGTGACGGCCGCCTACCGGCGCAGTTTTTTCGCGCCGGAAACATTCGGGAAAAAGCATTCGACGCTCGTCGCCAGTGCCCGGGCCGGGAATGTGATCGGCGGCGGCGACTGGGCCGCCGACCGGCTGGTGCCGGATCTGATGCGCTCGGCGGCGGCGCACCGGGAAGAGGCTCTGCGCAATCCGGATGCGGTCCGCCCCTGGCAGCATGTGCTGGAGCCGCTCAGCGGGTATCTGCAGCTTGCCGGGAAGCTGTACGAAGGGAAAACGGAGTTTGCCGACGCCTGGAATTTCGGCCCGGCGCCGACGGCGGCGGGCACGGTGAAGGAGGCGGCCGCGGCACTGCAGCGCAGCTGGCCGGAGGTCCGCTTCCGCGCGGCCGGAGATCCGGATGCGCCGCATGAGGCCAGGCTGTTGCGCCTCGACTGCTCGAAGGCGCAGAGCCTGCTGCACTGGCACGGCGTGTGGGAGCCGGAGACAGCGTTCCGCCGGACGGCGGAGTGGTACCGGGATTTTTATCTGGAACACAAGATCAATACCGATGCGGATTTCGACGCCTATTTCGACAGCGCCGCCGCCGCGGATATGGAGTGGATGAACTGACGTGAAAAAGATCACCGTTGTAAGCAGTTGTTTCAACGAGGTGGAGAACCTCGAGGAGTTCTGCCGCCGGGTACGGGAGGCGTTTGAAAAACTTCCGGAGTATGAGTTCGACATGATCATTGCGGACAACTGCTCCTCCGACGGCAGCCGGGATCTCCTGCGCCGTCTCGCCGCGGAGGATCACCGGATCAAAGTGATTCTCAATGCCGGAAACTACGGGCACATCCGTTCGCCCTACAACGCGCTGTTGCAGGCGGACGGGGATGCGGCGGTGATGATCTGTTCGGATCTGCAGGAGCCGCCGGAGCTGATTCCGGAGCTGGTGCACCGCTGGGAGGAGGGGTACCGGGTGGTCTGCGCCGTCAAGCCGCAGAGCCGGGAGAATCCGGTGATGTTCCGCATCCGCTGTTTCTATTACTGGCTGCTGGATCTCTTTTCCGAACTGCCGCAGCTGCACAATTTCACCGGGTTCGGTCTGTACGACCGCCGGTTCATCGAGGCGTTGCGTCGCTACCATGAGCCGTATCCCTATTTCCGGGGGCTGGTGAGCGAAATCGGCTTCCGGCGCATTGAGGTTCCGTACGTGCAGGAGAGGCGGAAGCACGGGCGCACGAAGAATAATTTTTTCACCCTCTACGACATGGCGATGACCGGATTCGTCAATCACACGAAGCTGCCGCTCCGGCTGGCGGCCTTTTCCGGATTGATTCTGGCGTTTCTGAGCCTGCTGACCGCCGCCGGATACCTCGTCTACAAACTGCTCTACTGGGATACCTTTCAGCTGGGACTGGCGCCGCTGGTGATCGGACTGTTTTTCTTTTCCGCAGTTCAGCTGATTTTCATCGGCGTCATCGGCGAGTACATCGGGGCGATCTGGACGCAGGTGAAGAACCGTCCGCTGGCGATCGAGGAGGAGAAGATCAATTTTGACGACGAGAAGGAGCAGACTGCTCAAGACAAATAGCAAGGAGAAACTTTGAAATGGTGACATTGAAGACCAGCTGTGGCGACATCCGGATTGAACTGTTCGAGAAGGAGGCGCCGGAGACGGTGAAGAACTTCCTCGCCTATGTGGATTCCGGGTTCTACCGGGACACGCTGTTTCACCGGGTCATTCCGGGCTTCATGATTCAGGGCGGCGGCATGGACCGCGACTTCCGTCAGAAGGCGACCAATCCGCCGGTGAAGAACGAGGCGGCCAACCAGCTTCCCAACCGGCGCGGCACGATCGCAATGGCCCGCACCAACGTGGTGGATTCCGCGACCAGCCAGTTTTTCATCAATCTGGTGGACAACGATTTTCTCAACTTCCGGGCGCCGACGCCGCAGCACTACGGCTACTGCGTTTTCGGCCGGGTGGTCGAGGGGATGGATGTGGTCGACAAGATCGCCAAAGTGAAGACCGGAGTGCGGGGGATGCACCGCGATGTGCCGCAGGAAGAGGTGGTGATCCTCGACGCGGTCCGCGACTGACGGGAGCTCCCGATGAAAAATGCGCGTCCTGCCGGGAAGCCGGCGGAACGCGCTTTTTTTGAAAGGAAGTCGTTACTCGCAGAGGGAGCTTACCTGAATCAGCCAGAGCGGATTGTCGGCGGCGACGCGGTCCCAGGCGGCCCGGTCGGCGGAGGGAATCTCCCGGCGCAGTTCCGCGGCGAGCCGGGCGGAGGCCGACGGAGCCGGTGCCGGGTCGCACCGGTGTTCCGAACCGATGAGCAGCAGGGTGAACAGCGCGAGGATGGAAAAGAGCGCCAGCCGGCGCAGACGGTCGCGGTTGATTTTCATGTTCATTTCTCCGGTTGATGGTTGAAATTCTGCTGCAGATCGGCCAGCATCTCCTGCTGCCGTTTCTTCTGTAAATGTTCGTCGATCGCGGCCATCTCCGCGAGGTAGCGCTCGACCGACCAGATTTCCACGCCGACTTCGACGCCGATGACACACGCTTCCCGGCCGGGGGCGAGGCCGGCAAACTCCCGGAACTGCACCGGCAGAGTGATCCGCCCCTGCCGGCTGATCGTTTCCGGCTGGGTCAGGGCGCCGAAACGCCGGAGGGAACGGCGCATCACGAAACTGGACGCAATCTCCCCGACCGCCTGGAGTTCCTGCCGCCGCATTTCCGCATACACCTCTTCCGGATAGAGTGCAATCGCGCCCTCCGGCAGGCCGTGCATAACCACCTCTCCGCTGCAGCGGCGGAGAAAATCATCGACAAAATGCTGGGCCAGCCGGATTCGCCCGTTGCTGTCGACCAGACAGCGATCCTGTCCGCAGAAAGCAAGCATCATTCTCCAGTAAGTTCGGTCGAGTATCCGGAAAATCCGTTTATTTCCAATATATTCCATTTTTTTCCAAAATCAAGCGTTTTTCATTATTTTTTCATGTCTGGCGGCTGTGGGTAAAAAGGAAACAGAAATGTTCCCTGACAGGAGGGATGGCAGAAAAATGGGTTTATCCTCCGGAAAAAAAGGCAAAGTTGCTGGATCGGGGCTTGTTATTTGAATAATTTGGTGTATTAATATGTAATGATTCGGGGAAAATGTGTCTGCGAAAACAGCAATCCTCCGTCTTTTCGTGTATGTGTTATTGAATTTCTGATTCATGAAAATACAATCATAGAGGTGAAAGAGTGGCAACCAACAATGACATCAGAGCGGCAATCGACAACTCCAGACTGACGACGAGGCTGTCGGTCTTCGGCGGCATCGCATCGCTTCTGTTGCTGATCCTTACAATTGTCCTCGGCATGGTGCGGGGCGAGGCCGGAGGCGCGGACGTGTTCAGCCTGGCGGTGATTCCCTTCTCCATGGCGTTGCTCTTTTCGCTTTCCTCGCTGGTGTTCGGTGTGCTCCGCACGTCGGCGGCGCAGGAGGAGGAGGAGAAACAGCTGCTGGAAAAACGGCGCGATGTCAGCGCTCTGGATGTCGAGGAGGATGTCCGTTTCACCGCCGGCCGTTCGTTTGAGAACTACCGGCGTTTTGCTCCGTATGTGCTGGCGCTGCTCGGCGCGGCCATGATGGCGATTTTTCTGATCTATTTCTCGCGCAGCTGGGCGGAGCGGGCTGAGGAGGTTGTTACCGGAACCCCTTCCGGCAACGCGCTTAACGCGGCGTTGCTTTCCGCGATCATGATGCTGTTGAGTGTCTTTTCCGGCGCCTTTTTCGTCGGACAGTCGCGCGGCCGCTCGTTCCGTTGGCTCCGGCCGGTTGGCGCCTGGCTGGTGACCGGATTCGCGGTGATGTTCGTTTCGACGATCACGGCGCTTTTCGCACACAACAACCATCTCGAAGTCGACGGCTATGCGGCTCAGGTGATCTTCTGGATCTTCGCCGTGCTGGGGGTGGAGTTCGTCACCAATTTCATCATCGAGTTCTACCGGCCGCGGACGATGCGGGAATCCCGGCCGATCTTCGAAAGCCGCCTGCTGGCGCTCTTCACCGAGCCGGGCGGCGTGATGCGCAACATTGCTTCCGCGCTGGATTACCAGTTCGGGTTCAAGGTTTCCGGCACCTGGCTGTACAGCTTCATGGAGCGGTCGTTTTTCCCGCTGATCATCGTGTGGGCGGCGATTCTGTGGGGCTTCACCATGATCCACGAGATCGGGCCGAGCGAAGTCGGCGTCAAGGAGAACCTCGGCAAAGTCACCAGCGAGCAGTTGCTGGAGCCGGGCATCTACTGGACTCTCCCGTGGCCGTTCGGAACCGTGAAACGTTTCAGTTGCACTGACTTGCAGCAGGTGGTGATCGGTGAACTCCATGACAAGGACGAGGAGGCCGCTGCGCCGGCCGACGACGGTCACGGCCACTCCGCGCCGAAACCGACCAAGAAGACCGGGCTCAGCCAGGTGGTGCTCTGGACCACTGCGCACGGCAGCGACGATAACAATTTCATCGTGGCGGTTCCGCCGGAGGACGGCAAGGCGGTTTCCGAGGCGGACGGCGCATCGATCTCGTTTGTCCGGATGGTGATTCCGATTGACTACCGCATCCGGCGCGACGGGGTGATGGACTACGCCTACCGCAACGCGGACCCGGTGACCACGCTCAAGCGGATCGGCGAGCAGGCGGCGACGGAGTACCTGGCCAGCTCCTCGATGATGGAGGTCATGTCCACCCATCGGCTCCAGACGGAGAAGGAGATGAAGGAACGGATTCAGAAACTTGCCGACCAGCATTCGCTCGGCATCGACATTGTCGCGGTGACGATTCTCGACTCGCATCCGCCGGTGGAGAAGGTCGCTCCGGCCTACCAGAACGTGATCGGCGCGATGGAGGAGATGGAGACAAAAATTCTCGAAGCGGAAACCTACGCGGTCAAAACGGTTCCCGAAGCGGAATCCAAGGCGCTGCGGATCAAGGTGGAAGCCGAATCCTACAGCCATATGATCAAGACGGTTTCCGCCGCGGAGAGCAGCCGGTTCACCACCCAGCTCTCCACCTACCGGGTGATGCCGGCGATGTTCAAGCTCAAAACCTACCTTGACTTCCTGGAAAAGGAGTGCCAGGGAATCCGCAAGTTCATCGTCGCCTCCGGGTTGAGCGACGAGATTTACGAGCTGAACTTCGAACAGAAGGAGCGTCTCGATCTGATCGACACCGACATTACGGCAATCAAGTAAGTGTAATTCAAAGGCAATTCACATAAAAAACTCTGGAGGTTTCAAACTTATGGCGACGGGTAACTTTTTCAAACATTGGCCGACGATGCTGCTCGGTCTCGTGGTGGCGGCGATTCTTCTGGTGGCGGTATTCTCCTACCAGCTCAACCAGACGGAGAGTGCGGTTGTAACGACCTTCGGGCGCCCCACGGAGGTGACGGAGCCGGGGTTGCACTTCCGCTGGCCGTTCCCGTTCCAGCGCATCTACCGCTTCGACCACCGGATCCGCTGCTTTGAAGGCGGTGCGGGGAAGCTGGAGGAGACGATGACCGCCGACGGCCAGAATATTCTCGTCGGCATCTATGTGAACTTCCGGATTCAGGATGTCAAGCAGTTCTTCATCACGCTGGAGAACATGACCAAGGCGGAGGATCAGCTCAACTCCTGGATGCGCGGCTACAAGAATGCCGCGTTCGGCCGCTACAAGTTCAGCCAGGTGGTGAACACCGATCCGAAGCTGATGAAACTGAACGAGATCCAGGAGGAAATCAAGAAGAATCTCGTACAGATCAGCAAGCCGTACGGGCTGGAGATCGTCAGCGTCGGCATCAACACGATCAACGTGCCCAAGGCGATCAGCGAAAAGGTGTTCGACCGGATGATTCAGGAGCGTCAGCGCGCCGCGGCTCAGTTCCTGGCGCAGGGCAACAGCCGGGCGGAGAAGATCCGGATCGATGCCGACCGCGAGAAGGCGATCACGCTGGCCAACGCGGAGGCGCAGGCCAAGGAGATCCGGGCGCAGGGCGACGCCGAGGCCGCGAAATACTACGCTGTTTTCAAGGAGAATCCGGAACTTGCGGAATTCCTGCGCAAGCTCGATTCGCTCCGTCAGATCATGAAGGGGCGGACCACGCTGGTGCTTGACACCAATGTCGCTCCGTTCGATCTCTTCAAGCCGGGTGCCGAGGTTCTCGGGCCGGTTGCGAAATAACCGGAGGAAGCGCGGATTATGGAAGCAAAAGAACCCAAAGGCGTCATCCGGGGCGATTTTGACCGCTCCGGGCAGTATGAAGCCGGATTGAAATCGCTGGTCAAAAGTCTTCAGTGGGCGTTCGTTTTCCTGCTGGTGGTCATCATCGCCATGCTGGTCTACTTCTTCACCGGCGGCGGATATTTCGCCGTGGAGCCGCAGCGGGCGGTGATTGTGTTGAAATTCGGGAAGATGCTTCCGGAGACCTTCACCTCCGGCGGGCACTGGTTCCTGCCGTATCCGGTGCATCAGTTCATCCGGATTCAGACCAATCAGCAGTTCATGGATGTGAATTTCATCGCGGCGGAGATGCCGGGCGAGGGGGCGCAGAAGTCGCTGGAGCCCGGGCGCGACTCCTATCTGCTGACCGGAGACGCCAACATCATTCACGCCGCCTGGTCGATCGGGTATCAGGTGACCAATCCGGCGAAATATTACGAGATGCTGAGCACGCCGCTGCATCCGGTGGACAACGGCCGGGTGATGCCGGACGAAGTGGTGACCGATGCGAGCGGATTCAGCGGCACGCGCGGTCCGCAGACGCTGATCCGGAATCTGTTCCGGCAGGCGGTGATCCGGGTGACGGCCGGTCTCAAGGTCGATGAAATTCTCTATTCGAAACAGGGGCAGTACAGCGACGAGGTGCGCCGTATCTTCTCCCGGCTGGTGCAGGAAGCCGATTGCGGCATCGAGGTGGAGAACGTCACGCTGAACCGGGTGTTCCCGCCGTCGAAGACCAAAGCGGCGTTCGACGAGGTTGCCGCCGCGAGCAACACGCAGTCCACTTTGATCAACAAGGCCAACGAATACGAGGTTGAGACGAAGAACAAGGTTCTGGCGCAGCAGGCGGAGATCCTGGCGCAGGCCGAAACCTATCGGACGTCGGTGGTGGCCGAGGTGAAAGCGGAGAGCGCGTACTTCACCAGCATCAACAAGGAATATGCCTCCAGTCCGGAGACCGTGCTGATGGCGCTCTACACGAGCACGCTTTCTGAAGTGTTGCAGTCACAGGCGCAGGAGAGCAAGTTCATTCTGGGCACCAACAGTTCCGGCAAGGGCCGCAAACAGCTCTGGCTGAAACTGAATCCCGAGCCGCGGACCAAAGCCGAGGCGAAAGGAGAGGAGAAGTAAATCATGGCGGAAGAGCTCGATATGAAAGATAAGAACGCTGCCGGGGCGGTTTCCGGCGAAACCTGTTGCTGCGGTCACGATCATGCTCATGAGGCGGAGAAGGCCCATTCCGCCGCCTGCTGCTGTCACGATCATGATCACGATCACGAGGAGAAGAAGGGCTTTTGCCCCTGCGGCCATGATGCGGTTTCCGACGGGGTCGGGCACGACCGGGCGATGGGGCGCATCTTCTTCGCGCTGCTCGGCGGTCTGCTGACGGTCAACTCCTTCCTGCTGGAGTGGCTGTTGCCCGGGCAGCAGTATGCGGCGAGCATGAGCGCGCTTTTTGGCGCTTTCATCCTGGCGCTGCCGATCATCATCACGGCGATCAAGGATTTGATCAACGGCAAGGTGTACATGAATGAACTGGTCGCGCTGGCGATTCTCGCCGCGCTGGCAAGCGCCGACTTTCAGACGGCGGGCATCATCGCCTTCTTCCTGCTGTTGACCATCATTATTGAGACGCGGACCGCCAGCGGTGCACAGCGGTCGATCGAGGAGCTGATCAAGCTCACGCCGAACACCGCCCGCCGGCTGGACGGCGATCAGGAGATCGAAGTACAGGTGACCGACCTGGCGATCGGCGACCGCATCCGGGTGCGTCCCGGTGAAAACTTCCCGGTGGATGCGCGCATTATCGCCGGGGAAAGCACGGTCAATCAGGCGTCGATCACCGGGGAATCCCTTCCGGTGGACAAAGGGGTCGGCAGTGACGTTTTCGCCGGTACTCAGAACCTGACCGGTCTGGTCGATCTGGAGGTGACCAAGGTGGGCGAAGATACCACGCTCGGCAAGGTCAAGGATATGATTCTCCAGGCGGAAGCGAGCCGCACGCCGGTGGTTCGCATCATCGACCGCTATGCCGGGTACTATACGCCGGTGGTGCTGATGCTCGCCTGCGTCACCTGGGGGGTCACCGGTGACATCAGCCGGGTGATTACGCTGATGGTCATCGCCTGCCCCTGCGCGGTGGTTCTGGCGACGCCGACCGCGGTCGTGGCGGCGGTTGCCGCGGCCGCCCGGCTCGGAATCTTCATCAAGAACGTCAGCCACCTAGAGCTTGCCTCCAAGCTGACGGCATTCGTCTTCGACAAAACCGGTACGCTCACCGACGGACTGCTTTCGGTGGTGAAATTGAATCCGTTCGGCGAGGTGTCGCCGGCGGAACTCCTGCGCATCGCGGGCTCTGCGGAGCGTTATAGCAACCACCCGACGGCGGTGGCGATTCAGAACCTGGCTGCGGAGGCCGGGCTGGAGCTCGGTTCCGCCGAGGAGTTTCAGGAGGCGCCGGGCAAGGGTGTTTCGGCTAAGATTGAAGGGGTTCCCTGCCTGATCGGCCGCGCCAACTGGATGCGCGACATGGGCGTGGTGGTTCCGGAGCACGACAGCTCCGAGACCGAGGGGATGAGTGTGGTTTACGTCTCCCGCGGCGGCGTGGTGCTCGGCTGGATCGGTTTCCGCGATAAACTCCGCCGGGAGGCGCCGGCGATGATTGCCGACCTGCGCCGTCTCGGCGTGCGGTTCTGCGCGATGGTGACCGGCGACCGGCAGTCGGTGGCCGAAACGGTCGCATCGCAGCTGCAGATCGATGAGTTCCGCAGCGAATGCCTGCCGGAAGGCAAGGTGGAATTTGTGGAGAACATCAAGAAGACCGCGCGGGTTGCGGTGGTCGGTGACGGCGTCAACGACGCCCCGGCGCTGGCGGCGGGCGACCTCGGCATTGCGATGGGGGCCATCGGCAGCGACATCGCGATCAACAGTGCGTCGGTGGCATTGATGACGAACGACCTGCGCCGGATTCCGATGCTGGTCTATCTCTCGCGCAAGTCGCGGATGGTCATCAATCAGAACCTGCTCTTCGGAATGCTGTTCGTTTTCGGCGGTATGGTTCTTTCGGTGTTCGGCTGGATGACGCCGATCTGGGCGGCGGTGCTTCACGCCGGCAGTACGCTCATCATCATCTTCAACAGTGCCCGTCTGGTGCGCATCGGCGAAGAGCTGACGCTGGAAGAGGGCGGAGACGAGCCGGAGTTTTAGGCGGAAACGTCATGCAAATCAAGCAGCGAGGATTTTGAATTACCATGGCTGAACAACGTGAACCGATCGTCCGTGCTGTCGGGCTGACCAAGGAGTTCCGGGACTTCTGGGGGCGGCCGAAAGCGAAGGCCGTGAACGATATCGATTTTGAAATCTATCCCGGCGAAGTGGTCGGTCTGCTCGGCCCCAACGGCTCCGGCAAATCCACTACCGTGAAGATGCTGCTCGGTCTGCTCTATCCGACCGGCGGGCGGCTCTCGGTGATGGGGCGGTCGCCGCGCGCGGTGGAGACCAAGCGGGAGATCGGTTATCTGCCGGAGGATTCCTATCTGTACAAGTACCTGACCGCGGAGGAGACGTTGGATTTCTTCGGGTCTCTCTTCAATCTCTCGCGGGCCGACCGGAAAAACCGGATCGACCAGCTGCTGGAGATGGTGGGGCTGGCCCATGCGCGCCGCCGCCGGGTGGGCGAGTTCTCCAAGGGCATGGCGCGCCGCATCGGTCTGGCGCAGGCGATGATCAACGACCCGGCGTTTCTGATTCTCGATGAGCCGACCAGCGGACTGGACCCGCTCGGCTGCAAAGAGGTCAAGGATCTGATTCTCGCCTTGAAGAAGCGCGGCAAGACGGTGGTGATCACCAGCCATCTTCTGAGCGATATTGAAGACATCTGCGACCGTGTCATCATTCTCTACGGCGGTAAAATCCGGGCGACCGGGAGTTTGAACGAGCTCCTGACGGTGACCGATGAGAACCGCATTACGACGCCGGCCCTGCCGCCGGCGGCGATGGCGCGGCTGGTGGAGCTGTTGCGTTCCAGCCTCGACGGCGAAAATTTCCGGATCGATCATCCGCGCCGGAGTCTGGAGGAATTCTTCCTCGATGTGATCGCCCGTGCGAAGTCCGACAGCGTCGAGACCGCCGGTGTGGTCGGCGGCGGCAAGATCGCCGAGTATCTGGCCAAAGGCGACGAATCGAGCGCCGTGCTGGAGACGCTCATTCAGGAGGTCAAGACGCCGGAACCTGCGCCGGAACCGTCGGCCGAGCCGGAGAAACCCGCGGAGAAGGCGGCTGATCTCTCCGAAAAGCTGGAAGTTCTGACCGAAGGGGAGAAGCCGCAGCCGGTTGCTCCTCCGCCGCCGGCGGAATCGGTGGAAGAGAAGAAGCTGGACGAGGTCAACGCGAAACTCAACGACATTCTGGGTACCCGTAAATGAAGGCTTTCTGGGCAATCGTAAAGCTGACGTTCCGGAACGCGATCCGGTCGCACATCTTCCAGCTGCTTTT
>NZ_DBEXAY010000192.1:0-5255 GCF_048170485.1 Victivallis sp.
GGCTGTGTATTTTTTTGTGTTTTTTTCAATTTTTCGCTTGCAATTTTGCTGTTTTTCATCCATAATATTTACATGCAAACAAACATGTAAAAATTACAGGTTGTCCATGAAGAAAAATCTCGCCAATGAGATTTACGATTATCTGATCGCGGAGATTCGGGAGCACCGGCTTCTTCCGGGCGGGCAGCTGCCGTCGGAGAACACCCTCTGCCGCCAGTTCTACGTGAGCCGGCCGACGGTGCGCAAGGCGATTGCCCGGCTCTGCGAAGGCGGCTATGTCCAGAGCCGGCCGGGGCTGGGGTCGTACGTGACCTCCGGGCAGTCCGACGCTCCGGTACAGCCGGTCAACCGGCTCATCATCGGGATCGACGGTGTGGACTTCCACGACGAGTACCAGTATTACACCCGGATCAGCCAGGGGGCGCGCGCCGCCGCGGAGGCCGCCGGTGTCATGCTCTGCCTGACCGACCTGCCGGAACTGCTGAACAGTCCGTTCCGGAAAGTTGACGCCTTCATCGCCACCCGGGTGGATCGCGACGATTTTGAAAACGCGGCGCTCCTTCAGCGCAACGGCATTCCGCTGGTGCTGCTGAACCGTTATCCCCAGCAGCCGGAGCTCGCCTACATCTCCGTCGACTTTCAATATGAGACCTTCCTCGTCATCAGCCGGATGTTGAAGAACGGCGCGCGCAACATCGCCCTGATCGGCCGCCAGACCGGCAGCGTCACTTCGGCCGGACGCACCCGTGGATGGGAGGAGGCCTATAAGGCGAACGGCCTGCCGGTGCCGCAGCATCTGGCCGTCGATTTTCAGGATTTCCGTCACGACGACGACATCCTGCCGGAGTTTTTTCGCCGCAACCAGGTCGATGTGGCGTTCGTAACCGCCGGTTACCAGCTGCCGCCGGTGCTGACGGCGCTGGCCCGGGTCGGCATGCAGTTGCCGGACGATCTTGATGTGCTCTGTTTTGATGATATCGAACGCCTCTGCGAGACCGTCAATACGCCGATCTCGTACATCAAGATGCCGTTGCAGGCGATGGGGGCGCGCGCTGTCGAATATCTGGTCCGCCGTCTGACCTGTCCGAATCTTGAGACGCTCCAGCTCACCATGAATGCTTCGTTAGTCGTCAATCGCTGCAAATATCTACTCTAGGAGGTTTTATATGAAAAAAACATTTACATTGATTGAACTTCTTATCGTAATCGCGATCATCGCCATCCTCGCCTCCATGCTGCTGCCGGCGTTGAATCAGGCGCGGGAAAAAGCGCAGGGTACTGCCTGCCTCAACAACATGAAGCAGTTGATGACCTATGTACAGCTTTACATGAATGACGCCCGTGACCAGATTGTCACGGAGGGCGGCGTCAACGCCACCTGGTCCGGCTCGCTCCAGCGGGGCGGCTACATCAGCTGGCAGCGTCCCGGGGAATTCATCTGTCCCAGTCAGGAGAAGAGTCCGGCCCGGGGCGAGGATATCGCCGTCTATTTCGCCTACGCCAACAACTACGGCGGGTATTATGTGGAGAATCTGCAGCAGAAGGAGCTGGACCGCAGTACCGCCGCCGACGGTTCCCGGGGGATGAGTTTCAACCGGCTCCGTTCGCCGGCCCGTTTCCTGTTCATCACCGACGGCAAGCGTTACGACCGCAACAACAGTCACAGCAAGCTCTGGCCGAGGACGCCGGTGGACTGGGCCTCCCTCCCGTACCTCGGACACAGCCGCAATACCCTGCCGACCGGCTGGGCGGACGGCCATGTGGCCATGTCGGCAAGTGCGGAATTGTATGAATACTATTACAATCAGAATCCTATTTTATTCGTGGAAAAATAAAGCGAAGGAGCTCGACATGATCTGTCTGCTGAAACGAACCGTTCCGATTCTCCTGGCCGTTCTGGCCTTTGCGCTCTCCGCCGCGGAGAGCATGACCCTCTCCCGCACCGGAGAGCCGGTCATGGAGCGCATCCCCTTTACGCTCCGCCTTTTCGACGGCTCCTGGCGCAGTTACACGCAGGGGTATCACGGCTTCACGATTGTGAACGTGACGGGGAACGCCTCCGACGGCAGGGTCGAGGCGGAGTTGAAGTGCGGCAAGCTGCCCGGGGGAACGCTCCTCGCCTCCATCCGGCAGACGGCGCCGCACCGTTGGAGCTATTCGGCGGAAGCGCGTTTTTCCGCCCCGGCCGAGCTGAAGTTCATCGGTCTTACGGCCACGCTGCCGATCGAGGCGTTCTGCGGCCGCGAACTGCTGGCCGACGGCAAGCCGGTGGTGCTGCCGAAAGAGTATGCCGGCAGTCGCAGCGGTTCCATTTTTTCCGGACGGGTTTCCACGCTGGTGATTCCGACCATGGAGCGGACCATCACTCTGCGCGGCAAATTCGATCTTGTGCTGCAGGACGACCGCGCCTACAAAATCGACCGCTATGTGGTGCGCATCGGATTCACGCCGTCGAGCGGCTCCATCCGCGAAAGCTCGCTGAAGCTGGAGATCGAAGAGAAGCCGTACACCTCCACCACACTGAATCTCCGTTCCGCGGCCAACATGGCCTTCGCCGACGACAAGGCGGGGGACCGGGTGGGCGGCTGGACCGATCAGGGGGCGGAAAACGATCTGCGGATGCTCCCGGTCGGCAGACAGCGCTGGCAGGGGGTGGAGTTCGACATCATCGACCCGGCCCGGAACCGGGGGAAATCCTGCATCGTGCTCTCCGGGCCGTCGCGCGACTATTTCCCGAAGAGCGTCTCGGCGGAGCAGAACGGCGAGCGCGGCAACTTCCTCTACCTGCTTCACGCGCTGGCCTGGCCGTCGAACCTGAAGGAGATCGGCACGGTCAAGGTGTGCTACCGCGACGGAAGCAGCACGACGATTCCGGTCACCGGCAACGTCGACGTCGGCAACTGGTGGATTCCGGCGCCGCGCCGCAACGGCGAGCTGGTCTGGACCGGGGAGAACCGCAGTGCCTACGTCGGGCTGTACCGTTCGGTTTACCCGATTGAGGACAAGCCGATTCAGCGGGTGGAATTCACCTCCACCGGCCGTTCGGTCTGGGGAATCGTCGCCGCGTCGGTCGGTTCGGGGAAGATTCCGCGGCTGAACACGGCGCCGGTCTACATCCTGCCCGGACGCGACTGGCAGGAGATCGTCTACCACAAGGACGTTCAGCCCGGGTCGGCGATGGACTTTTCAAACCGCCTCGACGCTCCCGCCGGAAAATACGGGCCGGTCGTCGTCCGCAACGGCAGACTGGAGTTCCGGGATCGTCCCGGCGTGGCGGTTCGTTTCTACGGCACCAATTTCTGCAACTCCGCCCAGTACCTTGACAAGGCGTGGGCCGAGCGGCTCGCCGACCGCATGGCCGCCGCCGGATTCAACGCGATACGGCTGCATCATCATGACGGCGGGCTGTCGCAGCGCACCCGCACCAGCTCGACCGGACTCAACCCGGTCAAGCTCGACCAGCTCGACTATCTGATCGCCTGCTGCAAGAAGCGCGGCATCTACGTGACCACCGATCTCTATGTGTCGCGCCCCTTTGCCAAGGGGGAGATTCCGGAGTTCCCGGACCAGTGGCTGGCGCGTCCTTCCTTCAAGGCGCTTCCCTATCTGCTCGATTCGGCGATGGAGAACTGGAAGAGTTTTGCGCGCAACTGGCTCACCCATGTCAACCCCTATACCGGCATGGCGCTGAAGGATGATCCCGCGCTGATTTCAGTCTGCCTCATCAACGAGGGCAACCTCAACAACACCTGGCAGGGAGCTCCCTTTGTCGCGGATCTCTACAAGAAGCGGTTCGCCGAATGGCGGAAGAAGAACGAGACGAAGTTCCCGGCGGGAACCTCCTACGACGTGATGTTCTCGCAATTTCTGGCGGCGGTGTACAATCCCGGCTTCGCCGAGATGAAACGGTTCGTGCGCGATCTCGGACTAGCCTGCCCCATCTCCGACCAGAACATGCGTTCAGAAGCGCTGCTTTCGGTTCTGCGCGACCAGTACGACTACGTGGACAATCACAGCTACTGGGAGCATCCCCAGTTCCCGAACAAGGACTGGCAGCTGCCTTCGGCGCATCAGAATCTCTCCGCGATCGCCCGCGAGGCGAACGTGCCTGCGTCGCTGATGTCGTCGCGCCTCTTCGGCAAGCCGATGATGATTACGGAGTTTGACTATGCGGCCCCGAATGTGTACCGGGCTGAAGGGGCGGTGCTGATGGGCAGTTATGCGGCGCTTCAGGACTGGGATGCGCTGTTCCAGTTCGCCTATGCGCACAACGACGGCATCGTCAAGGAGAACCGCGGGCCGACCGGTCACTTCGACCTCGCCACGGACATTGTCAAGATGCTGTCGCAGAAGATCGGACTTGCGCTCTTTCTGGACCGTCAGCTGAAACCGTCGCCGCTCTCCTTTGCCGTCGCATTGACCGGCGGGGAGGGGCTGGACTTCTCCAAGGAACTTTCCGGTCAGATTGCCCGGCTCGGTCTGATCGCCCGGGTCGGAACCGTGATTCTGCCCGACGGGAAGGCGGCCGAAGGGAAACTGCCGGCCGATCTTGCCGGACTTCTGAATCCCGGCTTCAATTTCCCGGCCGACACCGGGAAGACGCCGGTGTTCGACGCCTCGCCCGCGAACGACAAACTGCTCGAAGAGCTGCAGAAGAGCGGTGTGTTGAAAAAGGAGTGGTACGATGGTGCCGCCAAAACGTTCAACGCTCCCGGCGGACAGATCAGCCTCGATGCGGAGAATGCGACCTTCCGGGCGGTGACGCCCTCCTGTGAAGCATTGATTCTTCCGGCGGGGAAACAGCTCAAGGGGAATTTCCTCTCGGTGAACAACCGGGTCGGCCGCGGGGTGTTCTCCGCCATCGCGCTGGACCGGGAGGCGCTGCCGAACTCGAAACGGGTTCTGCTGTTCCACCTGACCGATACCCAGGCGAGCAAGACCAAGTACGCCGGTCCGGCGATGAAGCAGCTGGAAGCGTGGGGAAAGGTGCCGTTCCTCGCCGCCCGCGGGGAGGCGGAGGTGACACTGCAAACCGCTCCCGGCGGCAGTTATGCACTCTACACGCTCGACACTGCGGGCCGCCGCACCGGGGAGATCCCGTTCACCCGGATCGACGCGCGGACCATCCGGTTCTCGGCGAAGGTGTTCGGGCCGCACGGCACCACGCTCGCCTACGAGCTGGTCCGGCGGTAACCCGCCGGGACGGCTCTGCTCTCTCCGGTGTAAGACCGGATGGAACAGAGCCGTGTTTTTTT
>NZ_DBEXAY010000193.1:0-34536 GCF_048170485.1 Victivallis sp.
TCAAGTAAGAAACGGACGAATTGAGGGGCCGGAGCGCCGCAGGCATCCGGCCCTTTTTTCTGCAGACAGGCGGTAATACAATGGATTTACGAGGGTTCAACAAGTTCACACTGGTCGACTATCCCGGGCGGATCGGCTGCATCGTCTTCACCGGCGGATGCAACCTGCGCTGCCCGTTCTGTCACAATCCCTGCCTGGTCTTCGACCCGACCAGTCAGCCGCGGGTGACGGAAAAGGAGTTCTTCGGATTTCTCGACCACCGCCGGGGGCTGATCGAAGGGGTGGTGATCTCCGGCGGCGAACCGATGCTGCATGAAGATATCGGGGAATTCGTCCGCAACATCCGCTCCCGCGACTACCTGGCCAAGGTGGATACCAACGGCACCTTCCCCGACCGGGTGGAGCGACTGCTTCAGTCGGTCGGTGTGGACGCCATGGGGATCGACTACAAGGCGCCGGCCGCACGGTACGCGCAGCTGACCGGAACCGGGGATGAAACGGTCGCGGAACGGGTGCAGAAGAGCATCCGCCTGGCGCTCGAAGCCGGAATCGATCTGGACATCCGCACCACCGTCCACAAGAGACTGCTTTCGGAAGAGGATCTGGCAACCATGCACCGGGAGCTGACTTCGCTCGGCGTCCGGCAGTGGATGCTGCAACAGTACAATCCGGTGGAGGTCATCGACGACGATCTGTCGAAACAGCCGACCTATTCGGACCGGGAGCTGGTGCAGATCGCCCGGCGCCTCGGGCCGGAGGTGAAGGTGCGCGGACTGCACGGCAGAATTGTGGAATAACCTGGAGCGCCGGCACAGAACGGCGCTCCCCTTGCGGGAGACGGCATGAATCTCACGGAAATTCTCGAACGGGCCGCGGCAGGAGACCTCCTCTCCAAAGCCGAACTGAAGTTTCTGCTCGAACTGGAGGCGCCGGAAGATCTGGCGCGACTCTACCGGACGGCGTACGCGGTCAAGCTCCACTATATAGACAACCGCGTCCGGCTCCGCGGCCTGATCGAGATCTCCAACCTCTGCCGGAAGGACTGTTTCTACTGCGGCATCCGCCGGAGCAACGCCCATGTCAACCGCTTCGCGATGACGCTCGACGAGATCGTCGCGGCGGCGCGGCACGCGGTGGAGTTCCACTACGGCTCGGTCGTGCTCCAGTCGGGAGAACGGCACGACCCGGCGTTCGTCGACTTCATCGAGGAGGCGGTGCGGCGGATCAAGGCATTGCCCGGCAACCTCGGCATCACCCTTTCGGTCGGCGAACAGAGTGAAGCGGTTTACCGCCGCTGGTTCGAAGCGGGGGCGCACCGCTACCTTCTGCGGATTGAAGCGTCGAATCCGGCGCTTTACGCGAAACTGCACCCTGCCGACCACCGGTACGAAGAGCGGCTCGCCTCACTCCGGAAGCTCCGCGAAGTGGGCTATCAGGTGGGGACCGGCGTGATGATCGGTCTGCCGCATCAGAGCATCGATGATCTGGTGCACGACATCGAATTTTTCCGGAAACTGGATGTGGACATGATCGGCATGGGCCCCTACATTCCCCATCACGAAACGCCGCTGGGGCGGGAGTTTCCGGAATACGGAGAGCGGCCGGAGCGCCAGCTGGAGCTCGGCCTCAAAATGATCGCAGTCACCCGGCTGCAGCTCAAAGACGTCAACATCGCCAGCACCACCGCACTGCAGGCGCTCGCGCCGGACGGCCGGGAGCGCGGACTGCTCGCCGGGGCGAACGTCATCATGCCGAACATCGGTGAAGTTGCCTACCGGCAGGGCTATCTGCTCTACGAAAACAAACCCGGCACCGACGAGAACGCCCGGCTGGTCCGCGAAAAACAGGAACAGGCGATCGCCTCCATCGGCGAGACGATCGCCTACGATCAGTGGGGGGACTCCCGCCATTTCGCCCGCCGGAACGGCGCGGACGACGGCGTGCCGGACCGGGCGCACCGGGACTCCGCCGCGGCGGTCGTCGATCCGGCCTGGTCGGTGGAAACCCCGGTGCCGGAAGGTGCCGCGCCGGCGGGCTGGCTCTATCCGCCGTGCGAATATGAGCGGTTTCTATTGCAGAAGATGCGCCGCGAAGTCGCGCTCATGAAACTGAATGTCGGCTACCCCGGCTGCTTCCGGCGCCCCTCGACGGTCTGCTGGTTCCGCCGGCGGGTCCGGCCGGAGGAGCTCCTGCTCCGCACAAGCGGCACTCTTTCCGCCACGCTCGACGGGACTCCGCTGGCGGCAACGATGCAGAGCGGCGGCGTGTTCCGCCTCCATCCCGAACGGGAGGGGACGCTGCTTCTGCGGGTGGAAACCGGTTCCGACGGGGAACTTCTGCCGGGAATTCTCCCCCTTCCGCCCCTCGGCTGGGAGGCGTCGAGCGACGGCGTTCACTTCGAGACGGCGCTGCCGGGCGGCGATCCGGCGGGCGACCCGCTGCCGACGCTCCGGCTGACCGCGGAGGAGTACGCACCGGGGCGCTACGACTTCGGCCGGGAGCTGATCGGCACGGTCCGGATTCACAGCGAAACCAGACCGGAGTTCGGCTTCGGCGAATCGACCTTCGAACTGGAAAACCGCGACCCCGCCCGCAGTGAACAGTCGCTGGAGCTGGTCGAAGTTGCGCCGGAGTGCTGGGAGACGCCGGGAGCGCTCGCCTTCCGTTACCTGCGCGTCGAAGCCCCCGCCCCGATACAGGTGGAGTGCGACGCCGAATTCACCCCGGAGTGCTACCGCGGCGCATTCGCCGCCGATGCGGAGCTGAACCGGATCTGGATGTGTTCGGCCTACACTCTGCGGCTCTGCATCCGCCACTTTCTGATCGACGGTATCAAGCGGGACCGCCTGCCGTGGGCGGGCGACCTCGCGCTCTCTCTGCTGGCGAACGCCTACACCTTCGCGGACCCCGAACCGGTCCGCAGGACGCTGACCATTCTCGGCGACGCCGGCATCGAGGAACAGCACGTCAACGGCGCGACCGACTACACCCTCTGGCTGCTGATCTGTCACGATCTCTATCTGCGCTACTTCGAGGATCCAGCCTTTCTGGAGCGGCTCTATCCGGGAATCGCGGCGATGATCGACCGTCTTCTGGAGAGCTCCACCCCCTTCCTGCCGCCGGGCAGCTGGGTCTTCATCGACTGGGTGGCCAGCCGGCAGGAGCCGGAGCGCGGCTGGAACAGCGAGGAGAAGGAGAGCGCGCTTCAGCTCCTCTTCTTCCAGGCGCTCGAAGCGGCCGCCCGTCTGGCGGAGCGCCGGCAGGATACCCGCCTGGCGGAACGGTGCCGGAAACGGGCCGGCGAACTGAAGGAGAGCCTGCTCCGGGGCTTCGACGCCCGGCACGGCCTCTTCCCGGCCAATCCGGCGCGGCCGGAGCTGGGGTTCTACCGCCACGCCAACATTCTGGCCGTCCTCTCCGGACTGGTCGAACCGGCCATGGCGCGGGCCATCATGGAGAAACTCTGCGACGACGAGCTGCCGCCGGTCGGCACCCCGTATCAGGCGGCGCTGGAAATTCTGGCGTTTCACCGGGCGGGCCTGCATGAAACCGCCCTCGCCCGGCTCCGGAAAATCTGGGGCGGCATGCTCCGGCTGGGGGCGACCACCTTCTTCGAAGCGTACGACGCCTCACAGACCGGCAACGAACGGTACGCCTTCTACCAGCGTCCGTACGGGCTGAGCCTCTGCCATGCGTGGAGCGCGGGGCCGGCAGCGCTGCTGCCCATTCTCTTCTTCGGCTGTGAACCGACGGCGGACGGCTGGCGCACCTTCCGGATTGCGCCGTCGCCGCTCTGCCGGGGAAACGAAGCGGCGACCATCCCCACGCCGGCCGGAGCGATCCGGCTGTGGCGGGAAGAGGGTCGCCTGCGGGAGGAGTTTCCGCCGGAGATCACTCCGGAAGAGCCTCGGAGTACCGGGCATCCAGTCCGCCGTGACGGATGATTTTGCCCAGTTCCAGATAGACGATGTCTTCGCAGATGTTGGTGGTGCAGTCGCCGATCCGCTCCAGATGCTTGGCGATCAGGATCACATCGGTGCAGTATCCGGCCAGACCGGGCTGTTTCTGCAGCTCTTCGACGGCACGGTCGCAGATTTCGCCGCTGAGCCGGTCCACGGCGCGGTCGTCGCGGATGACTTCGCTGGCCTCCAGACAGTTGCGGGCCACCAGCGCGTCGAGCGCGCGCTTGAGCATCTGCCGCACCAGCGAAACCAGCGGGTCGAAGTCGAAGAGGACCTCCGGTTTCACGGTATTTTCGGCCATGGAGATGGCGCGGCCGGCGATGTTGGCGGCGAGGTCGCCGATCCGTTCCAGTTCGCCGTTCACCTTGAGAAACGTGATGATGTAACGAAGATCCCCCGCCACCGGCTGATGGAGGGCGAGAATCTTCAGGCACTCCTCCTCGATGGCGACCTCATGCTGGTCGATGACGTCGTCGTGAGCGATGAGTTCCCGGGCGGCGGCATCGTCCCGCTCCCGGGCGGCGGTGACCGCCTTTCTGACCGCATCCTCCACCTCGGCCGCCAGTTCGCTGACCAGCCGTTGCAGGTTGCCGATCTCCTTGGCAAGATGAGCTCTCATTCTTTCTGATTCCTCTGTATCGCTGTTGAACTTGTTTCGATCTTTGCCGGAACGGCATCATCCGAAGCGTCCGGTGATGTACTCTTCGGTCTTCTTCTCCGCCGGATTGGTGAAGATCTTTTCGGTGACGTCGTATTCGACAATCCGCCCCTTGTAGAAGAAGGCGGTGTAGTCGCTGATGCGGGAGGCCTGCTGCATGTTGTGCGTGACGATCACGACGGTGAAGCGGCTGCGCAGTTCGAGCACAAGATCTTCGATCTTCAGCGTCGCCACCGGGTCGATGGCGCTGGTCGGCTCATCCATCAGCAGGATCTCCGGCTCGGCGGCGATGGCGCGGGCGATGCAGAGCCGCTGCTGCTGGCCGCCGGAGAGGGCGAGTCCGCTCTTCTTGAGCTTGTCCTTGACCTCGTCCCAGAGCGAAGCGCCGCGCAGGGCCGCCTCGACCCGGTCGGCAATCTCGCTGCGGGAGAGTTTGAAATGCAGCCGCATCGGATAGGCGACGTTGTCGAAGACCGACATCGGGAACGGCGTCGGCTTCTGGAAGATCATGCCGACCTTGCGACGCAGTTCGAGCACATCCACCTCGGGCGAGAGGATGTTGACCCCGTCGATCTCCACGCTCCCTTCGGCCCGCTGGCCGCGGTAGAGTTCGAAGATGCGGTTGTAGACCCGCAGATGCGTGGACTTTCCGCAACCGGAGGGACCGATCACCGCGGTGATCCGGTTCGCCCGGATGTCGAGGTTGTTGTCGAAGAGCGCCTGGTGCCCTTTTTCGTAAAAGAAGTTCAGATGTTTCACCGATATTTTTACCGGAGGAAGAGATTCAGCGTCCATGGTGTTTCTCCTTGAAAACGATCCGGGTCGCGATGTTCAGCGCGAGCACCATCAATGTAACGATCAAAGCGGCTCCCCACCCGGCCGCATGCTGGTCGGCGAAGGGAGAGTTGGTCGAGTATTCCGTGATCAGAACCGGCAGGTTTGCGGTCGGGCCGGTGAAGTAGTTCTTCGGCCAGGCGTCGCTCCAGAGGGCGGTGAAGAGCAGCGGCGCGGTCTCGCCGCTGACCCGGGCGACGGCGAGCAGGATTCCGGTGATGAGTCCGCCCCGGGCGGAGCGGCAGATGATCTGCAGCGAAGCGCGGGCCCGGGTGGTGCCCAGCGCCAGCGCGGACTCCCGGAGGGAATCCGGCACCATCAGCAGCATGTCCTCGGTGGTGCGCAGGACCACCGGCACCATCAGAATCGCCAGCGCAACCGAACCGGCAAAGCCGGAGAAGGTGCCCAGCGGAATCACCAGCACCGCGTAGACGAAGAGGCCGACCACCACCGACGGCATGCCCATCATCACGTTCGCGGCGAAACGGATCAGATTTCCGACGCGGGTGTTGCGCCCGAACTCGGCAAGATAGATGCCGCCGAGCACCGCGGGCGGAATGCCGATCAGCGCGGCGCCGAGGGTGATCGCCAACGTGCCGAGCAGAGCGTTGGCGATGCCGGAGTCCTCCGCGCCGAACGGTTTGGAGGGTTCCGTGAGAAATTCCAGACTGATTACCGCCGCGCCGCGGGAGACCACCGTCCAGAGAATCCAGATCATGCCGGCGACCGCGACCGCGAGGGCCGCGACCGAGAGGATGCGCACGATCCGGTCAACCAGTTTGCGGCGGAAGAGACCGCGGCGGCGGGTGGAAGAGACGAACGTCATTTTACTTTTCTCCCCGTTTGGCGCCGGTCATGAAGAGGTAGTACTGCGCCAGGATCTGCACCCCCAGCGCCATCAGCAGCAGGATCAGCCCCAGCGCGAAGAGCACCGCCCGCAGGATGCCGTCGGCCTCTGCGAAGTTGTTGGCCAGCGTCGCGGCGATGGTGGTGCCGCTCGCATAGAGGTCGACCGGCATTTCGACGACGTTGCCGACCACGAAGAGGACCGCCATCGTCTCGCCGAGCGCCCGGCCGAGGCCGATGAAGATGCCGCCGAGCAGGCCGCGGATGCCGTACCGCATGACGATGTCACGGGCGGTCTCCCAGCGGGTGCAGCCGATGCCGTAGGCGGATTCGCGCAGGACGCCCGGCGTCATTTTAAAGACGTTCCGCATCACCGCCGACATGTAGGGCAGCACCATCAGCGCGAGAATCAGCGAAGCGGTGAGAATTCCGAACCCGTTGCCGTCCTGCCCGAAGAAGGGGATGCTCCCCAGATGCAGCGTCTCCGAGAGGAAGGGCTGAACGTAGTCCTGCATCAGCGGCACGAGAATGAACAGCCCCCACATGCCGTAGATGACGCTGGGAATCGCCGCGAGCAGATCGAGCGCCTGGCTGAGCACCTCGCCGATGCCGGCGGGTGCATCCACCAGGAAGAGCGCGGTCACGAAGGCCGGCGGAATCGAAATCAGCAGCGCAAGCGCAGTCGTGAGCAGCGTTCCGACAATCGCCGGCAGCGCGCCGTAACTGTTGGCAACCGGGTCCCAATCCGTGCCGATGATGAATCCGGGGCCGAACTCCCGCCAGGCCGGAAAGGATCCCCAGCCGAGCTGGATCAGGAACGCCGCCAGCAGCGCGGGCACCAGAAGCGCACTTCCGGCCGCGGCGACCCGGAACAGCCGATCCATGCCGGCAGAGGTGACTGGAATGATCCGAATCATGATACAGCTCCGACTCGACACTTTCTCAGAACTTGACCGGCTGACCGTTGCAGCGGATCTCATCCGCCCAGCATTTGCGGACCAGCTCCAGCACCTTGCCGGTGAGCGGCACGTAGTTGAGCCGGGAGGCGGTGACCGCGCCCGACGTGTAACACCAGTTGAAGTAGTTCAGCAGAGCGGCCGCCTTCGCCGCATCGGTCTGGTTGCGCTGCACGAGCACGTAGGTGACACCGGTGATCGGCCAGCTCTCGTCGCCGCTCTGATCGGTAAGCACCATGTAGAAGCCTTCGGCGGGATTCCACTGCGCGTTCGCCGCGGAAGCCTGGAACGAGGACGGGGTCGGACGGACAAACTTGCCGGCCTTGTTCTTCAGCGCCACCATCGAGAGCTTCGCTTCGACGGCATAGGTGTATTCGGTGTAGCCGATGGCGCCGTTGATCCGGGCGACGGTGTTGCAGACGCCGGGGTTCTTCTGGCCGCCGATGCCGACCGGCCAGTTGACCGCCGGACCGGCGCCGACCTTGTCGCGCCACTCCTTCGAGATCTTCGAGAGGTAGTTGGTGAAGATGAAGCTGGTTCCAGAGCTGTCCGAACGGCGCACGACGACGATGTTCCGCTTCGGGAGCTTCACGCCCGGGTTGAGCGCGACGATCTTCGGATCGTTCCATTTTTTAATCTGCCCGAGGTAGATTCCGGCGAGGGTCTCCTGATCGAGCTGGAGCGTGTTCGGCTTGACGCCGCGGATGTTGACGATCACCACCACGCCGCCGGTCAGCATCGGGAACTGGCAGAGGTTGGCGGCATCCAGCTCCTTGCGGGTGAGCGGATTGTCGGTTCCGCCGAAATCGACGGTACCGTCCTTGATCTGGTTGATTCCGGCGCCGGAGCCGCTGCTCTGGTAGTTGACCCGGATCTTCTCGCCGGTGGACTGGGAGAATCCGTAGGTCCAGGCGCGATAGACCGGCGCAGGGAACGATGCGCCCGCTCCGTTGATGGAAACGTCGGCCGCTCCGGCCGCAAGCGGAAGGAGCGCAATTAACGCAAGCTTTCGGAAGAGATTCATCTTATACTCCTTGTTGATGTTCCTCCCCGGCATCTGTCTGCGGAGGGTTCCTTCTCCGGGGATTCGCTGTATAAGATATCCTCCCATTGTTAGAGTTTGGTTAGCGTCGTATTAAAATTCTCCCAGATCGCGGGGTTCCGGAGACAGAAAAGGCGGGAAGGAGCTTTTCCGTCAGCTCCTTCCCGCCGAAGTGAAACAACAGCAACGTGTCAGGCGTTGGCCAGCGCCTGGTCGAAATCCGCCTTGAGATCATCGATGTTCTCGATGCCGACCGAAAGCCGGATCATGTCGGGCGACACCCCGGCCGCCTCCAGTTCAGCATCGGTAAGCTGCCGGTGGGTCATGCTGGCCGGATGGAGCACGCAGGTCCGCACGTCGGCGACGTGGACGACGATGGCGGCGAGCCGGAGGGAGTTCATCACCCGCTCGCCGGCGGCCTTGCCGCCCTTGACCCCGAAGCAGAGCACGCCGGAGGCGCCGTCGGGCAGGTATTTGCGCGCCATCTCGTGCTCCGGCGAAGAGGCCAGCCCGGGATAGTTCACCCAGCTCACCTTCGGATGCGCCTCGAGGAACTCGGCCATGGCGAGCGCATTCCGGCTGTGGCGCTCCATGCGCAGCGGCAGCGTCTCCAGCCCGAGGTTGGTGAGGAAGGCGTTGAAGGGCGCCATCGGAACCCCCATGTCGCGGATGAACTGGGCGCGCAGTTTCACCGAGTACGGACAGGCGGCGAAGTTGTCGGTGTAGACCAGCCCGTGATAGGCCGGATCCGGTTCACAGAGGCCCGGGAACTTGCCGTTCTTCCAGTTGAATCCGCCCTTTTCAATGATGATGCCGCCGACGCACTGGGCGTGGCCGTCGGCATATTTGGAGGTGGAGTGGGTGACGATGTCGGCGCCGTGTTCGAAGGGGCGGCAGAGACAGGGGGTCGGGAAGGTGTTGTCAACGATGAGCGGAATGCCGGCGGCGTGGGCGATGCCGGCGAAGCGTTCGATGTCGAGCACCACCAGCGCCGGATTGGCGAGCGCCTCGGCGAA
The DNA here is from genome assembly GCF_048170485.1 of Victivallis sp. Taxonomy (NCBI): domain Bacteria; kingdom Pseudomonadati; phylum Lentisphaerota; class Lentisphaeria; order Victivallales; family Victivallaceae; genus Victivallis; species Victivallis sp. The sequence continues at coordinate 9,315 of NZ_DBEXAY010000193.1, forward strand.
GATCGCCTTGGTGTTCGGCCGGATCGCGGCGGCGACGGTGGCGGAGTCGTCGTGGGGACGGACGAAACTCACCTCAATGCCCATCTTTTGGAAGGTGTTGGTCAGCAGCGAAACGCTTCCGCCGTAGAGGCTCGACACCGCGAGGATGTGATCCCCCGCCGAAGCGAGGTTGAGCATGGAGAGCATCGTGGCGGTCTGCCCGGAGCTGACCGCGACGGCGGCGACGCCGCCCTCCAGCGCGGCCATCCGCTTTTCGAAGGCGTCGACGGTCGGATTGGCGAGGCGGGTGTAGAAGAAGCCGTCCCGCTTGAGATCGAAGAGGTCGGCGACGCTCTGCGCGTCATCATACTTGAACGTGGTGCTCTGATAGAGCGGCAGGACGCGGGGATCGCCGTTGCCGGGGGTGTAGCCGCACTGGACCGCGCGGGTCTCGATTTTCCAATTTTCGTTCATTTCTCAACTCCTTAAAGTTGCAGGGTGACAGGGGCGTCTGCTGCCGGAATTCTCCGGAAAGGGGCAGAAATCCGCCTTCGACAGAAGTCCGCATGACGGCGGGAAAATTCCGCGCCGAATCCGGCCGGTCCCGCCAGTACAGGCAAAATATAACCTCATGAACGGCTTTTTACAAGACAAAGAGGTTGCTTTCCTGAGGAAACGGGTGTATATTATACAGATACAGAGGAAGTTTGCAACAACACCGGGGTACCACGACGGATGATGGCGGAAGAGCTCGTAAAGAAAATCGTCACGGTAAGCAACGTCCGCGGACTGCATGCGCGGCCGGCGGCGGAGCTTTCCAAACTGGCCTCCGGCTTTCAGGCGGAAGTGACGCTGGAGCGGGAGGATCAGCAGGAAAGTCCCGCGGACTGCCGCAGCATCATGGGCCTTTTGATGATGGCTGCGGGCAAGAACACCCGGCTGCGCCTCTGCGCCGCCGGTCCGGATGCGGAAGAGGCGGCCAGGCAGATCTGTGCATATTTCGAATCAGGGTTCGGCGAAAACGAATAGAGCCGAGCCGCAGTGAGGAGCGCCGGAGCATATGACGCAACCAACCCAGACGATTCAGGCCATCGCCGTCTCTCCCGGCATCGCGATCGGGAGGGTTCTGCGACTGCGCAGCCACAGCCACCTGCTCGAACCGGAACCGCACAAGCTCGAACCGGGCGAGGTGGAGTCGGAACTGAACCGGTTTCACGCCGCCCAGGAGCTTACCCGAAAACAGCTCACCGAACTGCGCGAACGGCTTCGCGCCCGGCTCAATTCGCAGGATGCGGACATCTTCGAAGCGCATCTGCTGCTGGTGGATGACAAGATGTTCGTCGGCGCGGTGGAGAAGGGCATCCGCGAGGATCTCTACACCGCCGACTACGCGCTCTATCAGGCGGCGGAACACTTCGCCGCGGTCTTCAACGGGATGGAGGACGAATATCTGCGGGAACGCGGCTCCGACATCCGCGACGTGGCCGCGCGGATCATGGACAATCTTTCTGAAGCGCACAACCACGAGATCGGGCTGGACGACCGCCGGATTATCGTGGGCAGCAGTCTCTCCCCGTCGGAGACTGCGCAGCTCGACCAGAGCAAAGTGCTCGGCTTTGCCGTGGAAACCGGCAGCGCCACCTGTCACACGGCGATTCTGGCGCGTTCGATGAAACTGCCGGCGGTGGTGGGCATTCCACCGGAACTGCCGGAGAGCCTGAGCGCCGCCGACAAACTGATCCTCGACGGCTATACCGGGAAGATCATCATCAATCCGGACGCCCGCACCGAGGAGGCCTACCGGCTGAAGGCGGAGGCGGCGGGGGCGCTCTACAACAAGCTCGAGCAGGAGAAGGCGCTCCGCCCGGAGACCACCGACGGATTCATGATTCAGCTGGCGGCGAACCTCGACACACCGGAGAAGATCGACGAAGTCAGACAGAGCGGTGCCTGCGGCATCGGGCTGTTCCGCACGGAATACCTTTTCATGAACCGGCTCAAGGTGCCGGATGAGGAGACGCAGCTTGACGTGTACAAGAATCTTCTGGTCGCCAGCGGAGAGCATCCGGTCATCGTGCGGACCCTGGATGTGGGGGGGGATAAACTCAACTCCAATCTCTACCGCGCCGCGGAACAGAATCCGTTTCTCGGGCTCCGGGGGATCCGCCTGGGGCTTCACGAGCGCCGCGACCTTCTGGAGACACAGCTGCGGGCCCTGCTCCGGGCGGGGATCTACGGCAATCTGCGGGTCATGCTCCCGATGGTCAGCAGTGTGCAGGAGGTGCAGGATGTCCGGGAGATTCTCGACCAGCTGACCGCCCAGCTTGACCGGGAGGGGAAGGAGCACGTTTCGCGCCTCTCCCTCGGCGTGATGATCGAGACGCCGGCGGCGGCTCTGCTGGCGGACCGTTTTGCCCCCCTGGTCGATTTCTTCAGCATCGGCACCAACGACCTGGTGCAGTACACCATGGCGATCGACCGCAGCAACGAGCGGGTCGCCTACCTCTACCGGCCGACGCATCCGGCGATTCTCGAGCTGATCCGCCGGACCGTGGAGGCGGCGCGCCAGAACAACATCTGGGTGAGCGTCTGCGGTCAGGTTGCCGCGGAGGTGCGGGTTGTGCCGCTGCTGGTCGGGCTGGGCGTTCATGAGTTGAGCATGCCGCCGGCGTCGATTCCGATGGTGCGGCGGGCCATCCGGAGCATGTCGATGCACGAGGCGGAAAAAACGGCCCAGGAGGCGCTTCGCTGCTCCAACTCCAGCGATGCGCTCGCCCTGTCGGAGGCGCTGGTGCGCCGGTGTGCGCCGGAGATCCTCAACATCTGAAAATCTTCTGTTTCCGACTTGGAAACCGGGGCCGAAAATGCTATATTAACCGGGTTGTCTTGTGACATTCCGTTAACGATCCGGTGAGAAATATGGAAAACAGAGTAAAAACGGTCTACTTGTCCGGCCCGATCATGGATGAGCACGAAGGGGCGGCCCGCTCCTGGCGCGATGCAGCGAAACTTCTGCTGGGCAGACAGTTCCGGCTGCTCGACCCGATGCGGCGGGCGTTTGTGGACCGAAAGGTGGACAGTGCGAACGAGATCGTCGAATTCGATCTTCAGGATGTCCGTGACGCGGACATCATTCTGGTGAACTACAACAAGCCGAGCATCGGCACGAGCATGGAGGTGTTCTACGCCGCGCACAATCTCGGCAAATTCGTCGTTGCGTTTTCGCCGTTTGAATATCAGGACTGCAGCCCGTGGATGGCGCGTTTCTGCACCAAGATCCTCGGTTCGCTGGAAGAGGCGGCGGCGTACATCAACACCCATTTTTCTGATTAGAGGAACTGCGCAATGTGTGGAATTATCGGTTACACGGGGCCCAAAGCGGTGGCGCCCATTCTGCTCGACGGTCTCAAGCGTCTGGAGTACCGGGGCTATGATTCGGCCGGGCTCGCGGTGATCTCCGACGAGCGTCTGTACGAGGTCAAAGCGGTCGGCAAGGTGCGCAATCTGGAAGCGCTCGTGGCGGAACAGCCGGAGCTGGAAAAACGTTCCGGTTGCGGCATTGCGCACACCCGCTGGGCGACTCACGGGGAACCCTCTCCGGCCAACGCCCACCCGCACACGGATGACTCCGGCCGGTTTGCCATCGTCCACAACGGCATCATCGAGAACTATCAGGAGCTCCGGGCGCACCTGCTGAGCAAAGGGTGTCACTTCCGTTCCGGCACCGACAGTGAAGTGATCGCCCACCTGATCGCGGAGGGGTACGAGGGGGATCTCATCAGTGCGACCGCCGCCGCGCTGGAACAGGTCACCGGCACCTACGGGCTGGCGGTGGTTTCGACGCTTCACCCCGGCGAGATCGTGGTGGCCCGCAAAGGCAGTCCAATCGTCATCGGCGTCGGCGAAACGGAGAATCTTGTGGCGAGCGACATCGCCGCGCTGCTGCCCTACACCCGGCAGGTGATCTACCTCAACGACGGCGACATCGCACTCTTGACGCCCGACAGAATCGACCTGCGGAACATCAAAAACGTTCCGGTCGAGCGGGAGATCGCCAAGATCGACTGGGACGCCGGACAGGCGGAGAAGGGCAACTACCCGCACTTCATGCTCAAGGAGATCTTCGAACAGCCGGAAACCATCGAAAATGCAATCCGGGGGCGGATCGACCATGAGATGGGCACTGCGGTGCTCAACGGCATGAACCTCACCCCGCACGACCTGGCGCAGGTGACCCGGATTGTCATCGCCGGCTGCGGCAGCAGCATGCACGCCGGGCTGGTCGGGGAATACTTCTTCGAAGACATCGCCGGAATCTCCACCTCGGTCGAACAGGCCGCGGAGTTCCGCTACCGCAATCCGATCATCGAACCGAACACACTGGTCATTCCGATCAGTCAGTCCGGCGAGACCGCCGACACCATCGCCGCGGTGCGGGAGGCGAAGGCGAAAGGGGCGCTGGTGACGGCGCTCTGCAACGTGGTCGGTTCCACCATCGCCCGCGAAGCGGGGCGGGGCATCTACCTGCACGCCGGTCCGGAGATCAGCGTCGCCTCGACCAAGGCGTTTTCGAGCCAGGTGGTGGTGCTTCTGCTGCTGGCGCTGCTGCTCGGGCGGAACCGCCGGCTCAGCCGGAGCGAAGGAGCGGAACTGGCCGCCGAGATCGAGACGATTCCGGCCCTGATCCGCGACGTGCTCAGCCGCGCGCCGGCGATCAAGCAGATTGCCGAACGGTATGCAAAGTTCGAGGATTTCTTCTACATCGGCCGGGGCTGCCTCTACCCCACCGCGCTGGAAGGGGCGCTCAAACTCAAGGAGATCAGTTACATCCACGCCGAAGGGTACCACGCGGCCGAGCTCAAGCACGGGCCGATTTCGCTGCTCGACGAGCGACATCCGGTGCTGGCGCTGGCCAACGACATCCCGGGCAAGGACAAGACCGTCGGCAACATTCAGGAGTGCCGGGCGCGCAAGTCCCCGGTGGTCGCAGTGGTCACGAAAGGCGACGATTCGGTGCGGAAGATGACCGACGACGTCATTGAAATCCCCGCCTGTTCGCGTTTTGTGGCGCCGTTGCCGACGGCGGTGGCGCTGCAGCTCTTCGCCTACTACATTGCCGTCGCCCGCGGTTGCGAAGTCGACCAGCCGCGCAATCTGGCCAAGAGCGTGACGGTGGAATAACATCCGGAAGCAGACAATGTTCAGATTCTTCTACAATTTGTTCCTGCCGATCGGCTTTCTCTTTTTCGTGCCGGGGCTGCTGCTCAAGTACCGCAACCGCGGCGGCTGGAAGGACACCTTCGGCGAGCGGTTCGGCCACTTCACGCCGAAACGGATGGAGGAGCTCAAAGCGTTTCACGGAGCGATCTGGGTTCACGCGGTGAGCGTCGGAGAGGCGGTGATCGCACTGTCGATGATCCGCGAATGGCACGCGCTGCATCCGGAGCGGAAATTTGTCATTTCAACCACGACGACCACCGGCCAGGAGCTGGTGCGCAAGCAGCTGCCGCCAAATTCGGCGGCGATTTTCTGCCCGATCGATTTTCTGTGGATGGTCCGGCGGACGCTCCGGGTTTTGCAGCCGGCGATGCTGGTGATCTTCGAAACCGAGATCTGGCCGAACATGATCGCGGAGAGCCGCCGGGCGGGGATCCCGGTGGCGCTGGTCAACGGGCGGATGTCCGACCACTCGGCCAGCGGCTATCGCCGGGCGCGCTTCTTCTTCGATCCATTGCTCCGGCTCTTCCAGCTGATTTCGGTGCAGACCGAGGCGGATGCCGAGCGGTACAAATCGGTTTCCCCCGGGGCGGTCGTCACCGTCAGCGGGAATTTGAAATTCGATCAGAAGACGCCGGAAAATCTGCCGGATCCGGAGTACGGCCGCTATTTCGGGCCGGGGAAACATCGGATTCTGCTCGCGGCGAGCACCCATCCGGGCGAGGAGGAGCTGGTGGCGGAAACCTTCCGCGAACTGGTTCCGGAGATGCCCGATCTGCGGCTGGTGCTGGTGCCGCGCCACGCCGAGCGGGGAACCGATATCGCCGCGATGCTGACGCGGCTCGGGCTCTCCTATGCCCGGCGGAGCCGTCAGACCGAAGCGAATCCGCCGGTGCAGGTCCTGCTGGCGGACACCACCGGAGAAATGCTCAAGCTGATGAAAGGCGCCGACGTGGTAATCATGGGCAAGAGCCTCGCCGGCCACGACGAGGGGCACAACCTGATCGAACCGGCCCTGCTGGACAAGCCGATCGTCACCGGGCACGTATTGCGCAATTTCCGCTTCATCCAGAAGGTGCTGCTGCAGGAACACGCTCTCGTCACCGTCACCCGCGACTCCGAGCTGGTCGAGCAGCTGCGCAAACTGCTGCCTGACGAGAAGCTTCGCCGCGAGCTGGGCGAACGGGCCGGAGCCGCCATCCGCCGCCATGCCGGAGCGACCCGGCGGACGGTGGAGGCGCTGGAGAAACTCCTGCCGCAACCGGCAGACAGGCAATCATAACCATCTTTCACATATTCAGGAGTTTTCATTGTGAACTGCATCACCCAGCCGGCACAGGCGAAAGCCGGAATCATCACCCCGGAAATGAAGCGGGTCGCCGAAATCGAACGGCTTGAACCGGAATTCATCCGTTCCGGCGTCGCCGCGGGCACCATCGTCATCCCGGCGAACATTCTGCACAAGAATCTGAAAGCGATCGGCATCGGCCGGCAGCTCAAGACCAAGATCAACGCGAACATCGGCAACTCCGCCGTGGCGAGTTGCCCCCGACAGGAGCTGGAAAAACTGCAGCGCGCTCTCAAATACGGCGCGGACACGGTGATGGATCTCAGTACCGGCGGCGACATCAACCGGATTCGCGCTTCGATCATCGAGCACAGTCCGGCGCCGGTCGGCACGGTGCCGATGTACGAAGTGCTGGCCCGTTGCGGCAAGGTGGAGAACCTCTCAGAATCCTTCGTGCTCGACGTGATGCGCGAACAGGCCGAACAGGGGGTGGATTACATGACCATCCACGCCGGACTGCTGCGCGCGCAGATTCCGGCGGCGAAAAAGCGCAAACTGCGGATTGTCAGCCGCGGCGGCTCGATCCTCACGGCCTGGATGAATCAGACCGGCAAGGAGAATCCGTTCTACACCGCGTTCGACGAAATCCTCGAAATCTGCCGCAAATACGACGTCACCCTTTCGCTCGGCGACGGGATGCGTCCCGGCTGTCTTGCCGACGCGAGCGACGAAGCGCAGTTCGCCGAACTGGATGTGCTGGGCGAACTGGTCCGCCGCTGCCGCAAGGCCGACGTGCAGGCGATGGTGGAGGGTCCCGGACACATCCCGTTCAACGAGATCGAGATGAACATGAAGCGCGAGCAGAAGGTGTGCGACGACGCGCCCTTCTACATCCTCGGGCCGGTGGTCACCGACTGCGCGCCGGGGTACGATCACATCACCAGCGCCATCGGTGCGACGATGGGGGCGTATGCCGGTGCGGCGATGCTCTGCTACGTCACGCCGAAGGAGCACCTCGGGCTGCCCAACGCGCGGGATGTGCGCGACGGCGTGATCGCCTACAAAATCGCCGCGCATGCCGCCGACATCGCGCTCGGCAAACCGGGGGCGCGCGAACGCGACGACGCGATCAGCGACGCCCGGGCGGCGTTCGACTGGGAGAAGCAGTTCGAACTGGCGCTCGACCCGGAGAAGGCGCGCGAACTGCGGGAAGAGGCGCTCGCCGAACGCGATCTGCCCGCCGACCACGACCACGGCGATGAACGGTTCTGCACGATGTGCGGACCGAACTTCTGCTCGATGCGGATCAGCCGGGAGCTGTAGAAGTCGTTTTCCCCTCCCCGGTTGCGGAAAAAGTGGAATTCCGGAGAGACGGCGAAGACAATTTAAAAAAGTAAGGAAACGAAATGTCTATTGTTTTTGACGAGAACAACCGGATTTTCCGGCTTGACGCGGGCGATTCGAGCTACGCGTTTCTGATTGAACCCAACGGGTACGTGGCGCATCTCTACTACGGCGGCCGGTTGAACACCACCGATTTGCGCTACCTCTACCGGCGGACGCCGCGGGCGTTTTCGCCCAATCCGGCCGACGGGACCGCAGAGGACTCGCGCGACGTCATCCCGCAGGAGTACTCCACCAGCGGCATCGGCGACTACCGGGTCCCCTCGGCGAAGGTACGCCGCTCGGACGGCTACAACGCCACCGACATGAAATACCGCTCGCACCGGATCTACCGGGGGAAACCCGCCATCGCCGGCCTTCCGGCCACCTTCGGCAAAGAGGAGGAGGTCGAGACGCTCGAACTTCTGCTTGCCGACGGCGATGTGGAGTTCACGCTCTTCTACACGGTGTTCGAACATCTGCCGGTGATTGCCCGCTCGGTGAAAGTGAGCAACCGTTCCGGCGAGACGGTGTATATCGAAAAGGCGGCCAGCTGCACGCTGGACTTCGCCTATGGCGACTTCGACCTGCTCCATCTGCCGGGAGCGTGGGCGCGGGAGCGTCACGTCGAACGGCGGAAACTCAATCACTCGATTCAACGCATTGAGAGCGGCCGCGGCCTCTCCAGCCACCAGCACAACCCCTTCTTCGCGCTGGTGACGCCGGACGCGACCGAAACCGCGGGCGAAGCCTACGGCGTGGCATTGCTCTACAGCGGCAACTTCTCGGCGGAGATCGAGCTCGACCAGTTCGACCAGGTCCGGACGCAGATCGGCATCAATCCGGACACCTTCGAGTGGAAGCTCGGCCCGAACGAGGAGTTCCACACGCCAGAGGCGGTGCTGGTCTATTCCGCGGAGGGGCTGGGCGGAATGAGCCGCGCCTTCCACGACCTCTTCCGCCGCCATCTGATCCGCAGTTACTGGCGCGACCGCAAGCGGCCGGTTCTGGTGAACAACTGGGAGGCGACCTACTTCAACTTCGATGCGGAGAAACTGATCCGGATTGCGGAGGACGCCGCGCGGCTCGGCATTGAGATGCTGGTGCTCGACGACGGCTGGTTCGGCCACCGCGACGACGACCGGAGCAGTCTCGGCGACTGGTTCGTCTTCGAATCGAAGCTCAAAGGCGGACTTGCGCCGCTGGTCAAGCGGGTCAACGACCTGGGGCTCAAGTTCGGATTGTGGTTCGAGCCGGAGATGGTGTCGCGCGACAGCGAACTCTTCCGGGCGCATCCGGAGTGGGTGCTGTCGATTCCGGGCCGTCCGTGCTCAGAAGGGCGCCAGCAGCTGGTGCTGGATATGTCGCAGCCGGAGGTGGTCGATCACCTCTTCCGGGCGATCTGCGCCATCCTCGACAGCGCCCCGATCGAATACATCAAATGGGACGCCAACCGCCACCTGACCGAAGTCGGTTCGGCGACGCTCCCGGCCGACCGCAAAAAGGAGCTGTTCCACCGCTATGTGCTCGGGATGTACCGCCTGCATGAACTGTTGCTGGAGCGCTATCCGAAGCTGCTGATCGAAGGCTGTTCGGGCGGCGGCGGCCGGTTCGACGCCGGGATGCTCTACTATGTGCCGCAGATCTGGACCAGCGACGACACCGACGCGATCGAGCGGCTGGAGATCCAGTACGGCACGAGTCTGCTCTATCCCTCCTCGGCGATGGGGGCGCATGTCTCGGCCTGCCCCAACCACCAGACCGGGCGGACGACGCCGTTCGAAACCCGCGGCATCGTGGCGATGGCCGGTACCTTCGGGTATGAACTCGACCTCAACAAGCTCGACGAAGCGGAGTGCGACATCGTCCGCCGCCAGATCGCCGACTACCACCGGTACAACCATATCATTGCGCAGGGAACGCTCTACCGGCTGTCGATGGCCGGGGCGACGAATCCGATCACGGCCTGGGAGCATGTCTCGGCGGACCGGAGCGAAGCGCTGGTGAGCTGTGTCCAGCCGCGCAACGTGCCGAACGGGCCGCTCAACCACGTCCGGCTGCGCGGACTGGAGCCGGAGACGCTGTACGAACTCGCGGGCGACGGCCGCTGTTTCCTCGGCGACACGCTGATGAAGGCGGGCCTTCCGCTGCCGCGGGTTGAGAGCGACGGCTGCGGCTGGCAGTTCTATCTGAAAGCGGTGAAGTGAAGCATCCGGCGGTCACGCTGGCAACCGCCGCCGGGCCGGTGCGGGCGATCGCCCCGCTGGTCCTGTCGGCGAGCCGGGCGACCGATCTGCCGGCCTTTCACGTCGACTGGTTTCTCGACCGGCTCGCCGCCGGATTCTGCGAATGGCGCAATCCCTTCAACGGGAAAATTCAGATTGTCTCGTTTGCGCGGGCCCGGGCGGCGGTGTTCTGGAGCAAGAATCCGGCGCCGCTGCTGAAACGGCTCGACGAGGTGGATTCCTTCGGGTTGCGGTATTACTTTCACTTCACGCTGAACGACTACGGACAGGAGAACCTCGAACCGGGCGTGCCGCCGCTCACGGAACGGATTGCGACCTTCCGGCGGCTCTCGGACCGGGTGGGGGCGGAGAATCTCATCTGGCGCTTCGACCCTCTCCTGCGCACCGAAACGCTCACGCCGGAGCGTCTGCTTGCGAAACTCCGGCGGGTCGGCGACGCGGTCGCCCCGTACACCCGGCGCCTGGTGTTCAGTTTCGCCGACATCGAGCCCTACGCGAAGGTGCGCCGCAACCTGGCGCGGAACGGCGTCGCCCCCCTGCCCTTCTCCGTGGCGGAGATGCACGAGACGGCGGGAAAAATCGCCGCACTCTGCCGGGAGTGGGGCATCGAAGCGGCGGCCTGCGCGGAGCCGGAGGATTTCTCCGCCGAAGGGGTGCGCCGCAGTTCCTGCATCGATCCGGAGCGGCTGTGCGCGCTCTTCCCCGGCGATCCGGAGTTCGCGGCGCTGAAGCGGGACGGGGGCCAGCGCCGTTTCTGCGGCTGTGTGCTGAGCAAGGACATCGGCTTCTACCACAGCTGCCGCCACGGATGTCTCTACTGCTACGCGTGAAAGAAGGGGCGGATTTTTCGGTTGGCAAGGTTGATTTTCCGCTCCGGCGGCGGTATTATATGGAATGATTTTCATCAACACCCAAAATGGAATCGATATCATGAAACTCAGCCAGGATACGCTTCGCAAAAAGATGCTCGGATGCTTTCTCGGGAAGTCCGCCGGCGGCACGCTCGGCCAGCCCTACGAGGGGTGGGAGGGGCCGCTCGGCCTCACCTATTACGACCCGGTCCCGACCGACATGATTCCGAACGACGACCTCGATCTGCAGGTGCTCTGGGCGGACTGCCTCGCCCGTCAGGCGGAGCCGGTGGTCGACCGCGACCTCTTCGGCCGGGCGTGGGTGGAGCATGTGCACTTTCCGTGGAGCGAATACGGCATCGCCATCCGCAATCTGAAACTGGGAATTCCGGCCACCTGGTCTGGCCGGTATGACAACTGGTTCAAGGACGGGCTCGGCGCGGCGATCCGCAGCGAGATCTGGGCCTGCCTCGCCCCCGGCAATCCGGAGCTGGCGGCGAAGTTCATGCGCGAGGACGCGATGGTCGATCACGTCGGCGAAGGGGTCAACGCGGCGGTCTTCCTCGCCGTGCTCGAAAGCGCCGCCTTCGTCGAGAGCGATATGGAAAAACTGCTCAACACCGCGCTGGCGGCGATTCCGGCGGAGTGCGGCATCGCCCGGGCGGTGCGCGACACCCGCCGCTGGTGCTCGCAGAAACGCACCTGGAGCGAGGTGTTCGAACTCATCAAGACCCACTACGGCAGTGAGGATTTCACCAACACGGTGATGAACTTCGGCTTCTCGGTGATGGCGCTTCTGATGGGCAAAGGCGACTTCGGCAAGACGGTCTGCTATGCGGTCAACTGCGGCAAGGACGCCGACTGCACCGGCGCGACCGTGGGATCCATCCTCGGTCTGATCAATCCGGAAGGAATTCCGGAGGAGTGGCTGCGGCCGATCGGGCGCAAACTGGTGCTCTCGCCGACCATCGTCGGCATCACGCCGCCGGCGACCCTCGACGACTTCGTCGAACAACTGCTCTCGCTCCGGGAGCGGGTGCGCCTCCGCACCGCGCCGGACGCGCCGGAACCGGATTGGAGCCGTTTCGCCCTCACCGCGGAGTGCGGCCTCTTCGACCGCTGGATCCGCTACGACGACCGCAAGAATCCGCCGGTAATGCCGGAAAAGACCATCCGGCGCACCTTCCCCGGTTCGAACGGCTGTATCGAAGCGAGTGAAGTTCCGCTCAACGCGCTCTACCTCATGCGGTTCCGCTTCCATCTGGCGAAGCCGCAGCGGGTGCGGGTGATGTTCTGCACCGCGTCGCTGTCGCGGGTCTGGGTGGATGGCGCGTTCGCCTTCGGGCGTGACGGCGGCTGGTGTCAGCCGTCGTTCCACCACTGCCCGATCAACCAGTTCGCCGACCTCGATCTCGCGGCGGGCGAGCACACGCTGACCGCGGGCGTCGCGCCGGCGGGGGACGAAGAGATGATCCGCTGGACGGTCGGCATCGGCGACGCCGCCGACTTCCAGTGGATTCCGGACGCGCTGATCTACTGAGGCGGAAAGGGGGAGTTCCGGCGTGAAATTTTCGCGGGCGCAGCTCAGCTGGATCCTGTACGATATGGCGAATGCCGCATTCGCCCTCATCGTGCGCACGGTGTTCGCGCCGATGTTCTACAAGAACTACGCCGCCGTCGGCATGGAACCGGCGACGGCGACCAGCAGCTGGGGTCTGGTCAGTTCCGCGGCCGGAATCGTTGCCGGAATCCTCGCGCCGTGGCTCGGCGCCGTCGCCGACGCCAACGGCGGCCGCAAGCGCTGTCTCGGCGGCTTCATGGCGGCCGGAATCCTCGCCGTCATCGGCCTCTGCTTCGCCGGGACGGGGGATGCGACGCTGGTGCTGACGCTCTACTTCGTAAGTCTGGTCTCCTACATGGGGAGCAACTCCTTCTACGACTCTCTGCTGGTCGATGTCGCGCCGCGCGGCAGTCTCCACCGGCTCTCGACCGTCGCCTACGCGTGGGGGTACATCGGCGGACTCGTTCCCTTCTTCCTCTGCCTCGGCATCATGTTCCTGGCCGGGAGCGATTCGATGGGGGGCATGAAGGCCTCCTTTCTGATCGCCGCCGCCTGGTGGTGCTTTCTGGCCGTGCCGCTCTTCCGCAACGTGCGGGAGCGGCGGAGCGGAGAAACCATTTCGCCGCTGGATGGATTCCGGCGGCTGGCCGCCACCGCGCGGGAGATCGGGCGCTACCGCAATGTGGTGCTCTTTCTGATCGCCTATTTTCTCTACATCGACGGCGTCGGCACGATCTTCATGATGGCGACGCCGCTCAGCGTGGACATCGGCATCTCGTCGACCTGGCTGCTCTGCACGATCCTCGCATTGCAGTTTCTGGCGTTTCCCTTCACCATGCTCTACGGCAGACTGTCGCGCGTGGTTCCGGCGCGCACGCTGGTCTACTGGGCGATCGGGGTCTATGTGCTGGTGTCGCTGCTCTGCGGCGTGATTCCGTCGCTCACCAGTCCAACGCACAAGCTCTGGGTGTTTCTCGCGGTCGCCTTCCTGATCGGCACCTCGCAGGGGGGAATCCAGTCGCTGAGCCGTTCGCTCTTCAGCCGTCTGATTCCCCGCGAACGGGCGTCGGAATTCTTCGGCTTCTACAACATCTTCGGGAAGTTCACCACCGTGCTCGGTCCGGTTCTGATCGCGCTGGCGGCGGGCGTCACCGGGCGGTCGGAATACGGCATCACACTGCTGGCAATCCCCTTCATCGCCGGCGGCATTCTGCTCGGCCGCGTCAAAATCCCCGGAAGCGGGAAGGAGGAGGCCTGAGATGGTTGCGTACCTCATCAAACGACTGATTCTGGCGGCCTTCACATTGCTGACCATTCTGCTGGTGAGCTACGTTCTGCTCCGGCTCGCGCCGGGCGACCCGACGAAAAGCAGCCTCTTCGGGAGCGATTCCGCCGGAACCGCGGTCAACGCCGAAGAGGGCGGCCTGCGCCAGAACCGCTCGATGCGGGAAGCGCTCAACCTCGACAAACCGATTCTGGTCGGCTTCGGCTTGTGGCTGCGCGACGTGGTTCTGCACGGCGACTTCGGCGTCTCCGCCTCGGTCGATCCCGGGCGGCCGGTCACCGAACTCATTCTGGAACGGCTTCCGGTGACGGTGACGCTGAACTTCTGGGCGGTGGTGATCACCTATCTTCTGGCCATTCCGCTGGGGGTCTACGCCGCCGTCTACGCCGGGAGCTGGTTCGACCAGATTTCGGCCTTTCTCCTCTTCGTGCTCTATTCTCTGCCGGTGATGTGGGTCGGCCTGCTGCTGCAGGCGCTCCTCTGCGAGGGGGGGCAGTGGGAGCTTTTCCCGCTCAAGGGGGTGACGCCGGCCAATCTCGACGAACTCAGCACCTGGCAGTTGCAGTTCGAAATCATCCGCCACTACACGCTGCCGGTCTTCTGCCTCGCCTACGGCGGCTTCGCCGGGTTGTCGCGCTACGCCCGCAGCGGCATGCTCGACGTGATCCATTCGGATTTCATCCGCACCGCCCGGGCGAAAGGACTGCCGGAGCCGCTGGTGATCTGGCGCCACGCCTTCCGCAACGGACTCATTACGCTGATCACCCTCTTCGGCGGACTGCTCCCCTCGCTGGTGGCGGGAAGCGTCATCGTCGAATACATCTTCAACATCTCCGGCATGGGTTCGCTCTCGCTTCTGGCGCTCTCCAGCCGGGACTATCCGCTCCAGATGGCGCTCTTCGCCTTCGCCGGAATGCTGACGCTCTCGGGAATCTTCCTCAGCGACATGCTCTACCTCGCCGCCGATCCCCGGATCAAGCTCTCCCGGTAACAGTGTTGCGCCCCGGGCGGCGGAGAGCAACCAGAAAACAATGCAAGCCCTCCGATTCACAGAGTTGCTCCCATAAAAAAACGCGCCGCCCGCGGCACATTCTCCACGGACGGCGCAACAGAAAACAACCGCTCAGAGCACGGTGACCGTCTGGCTGATCCGGCGCTTTTCGCCGGGGAAGACGGTACGGGCGTCGACGCTCGCGTTGGCCGCTTCGATGCAGAGCATCGAATGGTACTCCTCGTCGCCGAAGTCCGGCATCGCGTGGGACTTGCGGATCCACGGATTCCAGACCACCGTCGCGGCGGAACCGCTCTTCTCCACCCGGATCGTGCGGTTGAAACCGGGGTCGTAGATCTCGACCGCGCCGGTGGAGTGGTAGATGCGGTCCACCTCCCGGTCGATGCGGATATCCCCCTGCTGCACATGGCCGAGCACGACCGGCGCACCGACCACCCGGTCCTCGTAGCCGACCTGATCAAGCCCGCGAACCCGGACCGCTTCGGCCTCCTTCACCGCGAAATAGGTGTGGAGCGCATCGGTCACCACCACCGGCGCGTCGGAACAGTTCTTCATCGTCAGCGCGACGGTGAGCGAACGGCCGATCCAGAATTCACACTCCAGATCGAAGGCGAAAGCGACCAGTTCCGGCTTCGCCACCTGTTCGGGAGTCAGTCCGAGCACGACCCGGGTGACGGTGCCGTTCTCGAACGATTCGACCGCGCGGACCTCCCACTGCGACAGCCGGGCGAAACCGTGCGCGGGCAGCTCCTCGCGCGCGCCGGGGCCGAACCACGGCCAGCAGATCGGCACGCCGCCCCGCATCGGTTTGCCCGCCTCGAACCAGGAGGAGCCGCTCATCCAGAGCACCGGCCGCTCCCCGGCGGGGGTGTAGTCGAAGAGATGCGCGGCGTAGGTGGAGATCTTCGCCGTCGCGGCGGCGTTGGCGACCTCGATGCAGACGAAGCCGCCGGGGCCGCGGGTGAATTTGACGGAGTCGGAACCGAACTTCCGCTCCAGAGTTTCCCTGTCGATCATCGTATCAAAATTCCTTTCTGTACACATCAAAACGTCACTCTTCTGCCGGCAGGAGGGTCCGCGGCGCCCGGCCGAGATTTCTCACCGCCGCCGAACCGGCGAACCGGCATTCCGGCGCCGGGAGCATGGTGAAGGAATCCCCCCGCCCGGCGAGCTGGTGGTTGCCCCAGAGGTAGAAGGCGAAGTAATCCTCCAGATCGAAGTGCTCCAGCTCCCCTTTCCCCGCCCGGCCGAGGTGGGCGGCATCGAGACAGAGCTCCGGCGCCGCACCGGTGAGCACCAGGTTGCCGGAGGCGCGGCGCACCAGGTTGCGGATGAACTTCCGCCCCGCCGGCGAGGCGAGGCAGGGCAGACCGGCAACGCCTCCCCCTTTCACCGGAACCCGACAGCCGGAATCCGGCAGCTTCGCGGCGGCGAGATCGACCCGTTCCCCGGCCGGTTCCGCGTCGGCATCGCGCCCGGAACGCCAGGCGATGAGGTTGGAGAACCGCCACGGGCGCTTCTCCGGCTCCGTCTCCGGCTCGTAGCGGAGAATCTGACGGGTGAACCGCACCTCCTCCGCATTGCCGGCAAGCGTAAACTCCCCCGCCGCGCCGGGGGTGCGGAATCCCGCCCGGTGGCGCCAGAGGTCGCTGCCGACGGCGAATTCGACCACGCACCCCGCCCCGTCGGAGAGGCGGATCATCACCGGGATTTCCGGCGAATGGTGGAACTCCTGCTCCTCCCCGGTCAACGCCACGGAGCGGAACTCCGTTTCGCCCCAGAGGAGGAACTCCAGCTGCGTCCACGGCCCGGGGAAGCTCACTTCGCCGAGCGAGAGGTCGCCGACCGCGCCGTGGTTGACCGCGGCGACATCGACGGTCAGCGTGCCGCACCCGTCCCACAGTTCGATCTCCCGGCGCACCTCGTATTCACAGCCGAAAGGGATGACCGAACGGGATTCCACCGAGGCGGAAAGCCCGTCGCTCGACGCGTGGCGGCGGAAGCTCTTCGGCAGAGCGGAAAGTTCGCTGAATGTGGCGCATCCGACCCGGCCGGTCCGCAGCCGCGGGCGGCCCTCCAGCTCCAGCGTGAACGCATATTTCCCCGACGGGGCGACCCGGGCGGTGAAGTCCGTCCCGGCGATGACAGCTTCCTGAAACGGCATGGGCATCGCTCCGTCAGTCGATGATTTCAAAGGTTTCCGCCGACGGTTTCCGCTGGTAGGGGGTCGGTTCCGCGGCGGCATAGCCCAGCGGAGAGACCGCCAGCACGGTCCACGGCGCCTGAATTCCGGCGGCGGCATCCATCTTCGCCCGTTCGAAGGCGCAGATCCAGCAGGTGGCCAGCCCCTCCGCCGCGGCGGCGAGGACGGCGTGTTCGAACATGATGCCGAGATCGATTTCGACGATCGAATGGTCGTCGCCGGGGCGCTGCCACGCCATCGAGGCGTTGCCGAGCGCCAGCAGAATCACCGGCGCCTGCGCGAGGAACGGATTGCGGTAGACTTCGCAAATTTTCTTGCGGAGCGCGGCGCTGCGCACCGCGACCAGCTTCCACGGCTGGCGGTTGCAGGCGGAGGGGGCGCACTGAGCGGCTTCGGCGATGCGGCGGAGCGCCTCTTCCGGCACCGGATCGGATTTGTAGGAGCGGATGCTCCGGCGGGTTTTCAGCACTTCATAGAATTCCATGATAAACAGATCCTCCTGTCATGATTTTGTCTGGGGTTAAACTAGCCGGATTTCCGGAAAAAGCAAGTTTTCCGTCCCCTTTTCCCGCTTTTTGCCGTGCAAAAAAGCCGAACCGGTGATATATTACCGGATCAATGGTGCAACAAGCCGATTCATCAAGAGGTGTTCCGTGCTGGCAAAAAGAATCATCCCCTGTCTGGACGTAACCGGCGGCCGCGTCGTCAAAGGGGTCAATTTCGTCGATCTGGTCGATGCCGGCGATCCGGTCGAAATCGCCCGGAAATACGACGCTCAGGGCGCCGATGAACTGGTCTTTCTCGACATCACCGCAAGCAGTGACGCCCGCGAAACCATGGTGGACGTGGTCCGGCGCACCGCGGAACAGGTGTTCATCCCGCTCACCGTCGGCGGTGGAATCCGCACGGCGGAGGACATCCGCCGGATGCTGCTCGCCGGAGCCGACAAAACCTCGGTCAACACCGCCGCCATCCAGCGCCCGGATCTGATCCGCGAAGGCGCCGAACGGTTCGGCAGTCAGTGTGTGGTTCTCGCGATCGACGCCCGCCGCGTCCCCGGCGAAAACCGCTGGGAGGTCTTCACCCACGGCGGCCGGCGCAACACCGGAATCGACGCGGTCGAATGGGCGGTGCGCGGCGTCGAACTCGGCGCGGGGGAAATCCTGCTCACCAGCATGGATACCGACGGCACCTGCGCCGGATACGACTGCGAACTCACCCGGGCGGTCTCCACCGCGGTAAACGTCCCGGTCATCGCCTCCGGCGGCGCGGGGACGCTCGAACATCTCGCCGAAGTGCTCGACCGCGGCAAAGCCGACGCGGTGCTCGCCGCCAGCATTTTCCACTTCGGCACCTACACCGTTCCGCAGGCGAAGGAGTTCCTGCAATCGAAAAACATTCCGGTCCGTCCGGCGGACCGCTGAAACAGCAAATTCAAGAGCGGCGCGGCAGCGCCCATGCGAAGAAGAACAGGAGAACGCTATGACACAGGACGAACTCAAGAAACTCGCACTGGCCTACCATCATGACAAGCAGCCCGGCAAGGTCGCCGTCGTGCCGACCAAGCCGTGCGAAACCGGCGAAGAGCTGGCGCTGGCCTACACCCCCGGCGTCGCCCAGCCCTGCCTGGCGATCAAGGAGAATAAGGAGAACGTCTGGGAGTACACTTCGCGCGGCAACCTCGTCGCCGTGGTCAGCGACGGCACCGCCGTGCTCGGACTCGGCAACATCGGCCCGGAAGCCGGACTCCCGGTAATGGAGGGCAAGGCGGTGCTCTTCAAGCACTTCGCCGACATCGACGCCGTCCCGCTCTGCCTCGGGAAGGTGTTCAACGAAAAGGGCCGGACCGACGCGGCGAAGGTGATCGAAACCGTCGAACGGCTCGAACCCACCTTCGGCGGCATCAACCTCGAAGACATCGGCGCGCCCGCCTGCTTCGAAGTGGAACAGACGCTGAAAAAGAAGATGAACATCCCGGTCTTCCACGACGACCAGCACGGCACCGCGATCATTTCGCTCGCGGCGATTCTCAACGCGCTGAAGATCGTCGGCAAGAAGATCGAAGAGTGCCGCTTCGTCGTGAACGGCGCCGGCGCCGCCGGCATTTCCTGCAGCCGCTTCTACCTCACGGCCGGAGCGAAGCGGGAGAACTTCATCATGTGCGACTCCAAGGGGGTGATCCACCGCGGCCGGACCGATCTCAACCCGGAGAAGGCGGAGTTCGCGGCGGAAACCTCCGCCCGCACCCTCGAAGAAGCGATGAAAGGGGCGGACATCTTCCTCGGCTTCTCCGCTCCGAACTGCGTCACGCCCGATATGGTCCGTTCGATGGCGAAGGATCCGCTCATCTTCGCGATGGCCAACCCGGTTCCGGAGATCTTCCCGGACGTCGCCCTTGCGGCGGGCGCCGCGGTGGTCGGCACCGGCCGGAGCGACTTCCCCAACCAGATCAACAACGTGCTCGGCTTCCCGGGGATCTTCCGCGGCGCGCTCGACGTCCGCGCCCGCGACATCAATGAGGCGATGAAGCTCGCGGCGGCGAAGGCGCTCGCCGAACTCGCCGCCGAGCCGGTCACGCCGGAGGTGAAGGCGCAGTTGGCGGCGGCTTATCCGGCCGACGCGGCCGCCGGAATGTTCGACGGGAACGACGGCAAGCTGAAAATCGACTGCGTGATCCCGAAGCCGTTCGACCCGCGGGTCGTGCCCCGCGTGGCGATGCGCGTGGCCGAAGCGGCAATGCAGACCGGTGTCGCCCAGCTCAAAATCGACGACCTCGCCGCTTACGAAGCCTCGGTGGCCGCCCGCATCCGCAAGTGACGCGCCACAACAGAAAAAACGGGTTCCGGCAAAACGCCGGAGCCCGTTTTTCTGTCTTGCGATTCTCCGTTTCCCGGCGTTACCGCGCCAGCAGATCGTCGATCAACAGCTTGACGTTGGCGACGAAATCGGGGTGCCGGGTGACCGCCGGAAGGTGTCCGGGCAGGAAGTTGATGACCCGCCCGCCCCACGGCGTGGACGATTCGGTGCACTGCGGGAAGGTGCCGCTGGAGATCGTCGTGGTCATCAGCGTCCACATCGGCCGGGTCTGTTCCAGCCCGGTGTAGATTTCATCCTGCGGCAGATCCATTTCGATCAGCTTCTCCACGAGCGGGTTGCGGCATTTGGCGCGCACCACCTTGTAGGGTTCGTGCGGATGGAACGACGCGGGGAACCCATCCGGATCGTTGCCGCGCACCCAGCGGAACCCGACCAGGTCGCGGTACCAGTCCCACGGCCAGAAGGCGGAGCTGCCGCCGTGGAGCAGCAGCAGGTTCTTCCCGGCTTCGCAGTAGCGCTTCACCGCCTGCGCCGCGGCCTCTTCCGGAACCGGCAGCCCGCAGGTGTCGGCGATCATGTTGAGAATCAAGAGATCGCACTCCTTCGCGAGATCGAAGGCGGTGAAACAGCTCCAGTCGTTCTCGAAGAACTTCATCTGCGGATACTCCGCCGCAATCATCTCGTACGTGTTGCGTCCGGGACTGGTTTTGTAGTGGTCGTCTGCGACAAAAAGAATCATTTCACACCTGCAAGTTTGCGTTTCACCTCCCGCACCCGGGCGCACTCGGGGCGGCATTTGTAAAATTCATCGAGCGGATAACAGCCCGAAACCATTCCGTTGCGCGGCGCGGTCGTGCAGTCCCCGAAGGTGCGGCAGATCCGCCGCGTCGCCAGCGGACGCCCGGCCAGCGTGTCGGCGCACAGCTCCGGATAGGCGAGCACCATCCGGCCGATGCCGACGAAATCGGTCCGCCCGGCGCGTACCGCCGCCTGTCCGGCCGGAACCAGATACTCCTGCAGACAGGTGTAGCCCGCGCCGATGAAGAGCATGCCGCGCCCTTCCAGACGGCGGCGCACCTCCGCCACCGCGCGAATGTGGCGGGCCGCGCCGAGAATCGGCTCCTCCGGCGGCAGGTAGCCGTCGGAAACCGGATAGTAGGCCGGCCGCTGGAAGTGCGGGTTGTAGTAGGGACTGCAGATCGTCGTGCAGACCAGATCCACGCCGAGCGAATGGGCCAGCTCCAGAAAGCGGACCGGCTCCGAAAGATCCCAGCCCAGCCCGGTGCCGTCGCCGCCGAACGCAAAGGAGTAATGGCCGACGCCGATATCGCCGCGCTCCATCGGCACGCCGACGCCGTCCTTCCCCTTCTCGAAGGGGAGGCAGTCGAAGATCGAGAAACGCATGCCAAGCTCCAGGCCGGGCACTTCGCGGCGGATTCCCTCGACGATCTCCCGGAAGAAGCGGGTGCGGTTCTCAAAACTGCCGCCGTAGGCGCCGGGGCGGGTCCAGGCGCTCAGGAACTCATGCCCCAGATAGCCGTGCGCCATCTTGATGTCGACGAAATCAAATCCCGCCTCCTTCGCCAGCTTCGCCGCGTCGATGAAGTGGCGGATGATGTTCTGAATCTCCTCGTCGGAGACCACATCCGCCGCCGAGCAGTGGAACTTCTCGTCGAGCAGCGGGTGCGCGTAGGCGGTCACCGGCTCGAGTTTCGCGTCGTCGTGCGGATGGCTGAACCGGCCGGAGTGGGTGAGCTGCAGCCCGATGTAAAGGTCGTCGGCGGTGCCGAACTTCTCCGCGTGCAGCGCCACCATCTCCTCCCGGAGGCGGCGGAGCGCCGGCATCGTCTGCGGCGTGATCATCAGCTGCCGGGTGTTGCTGCGCCCGGACTCCATCACCGCGCACGCTTCACAGCCGAAAAGCAGTTTCGCCCCGCTGGCGGCGAAGTGGAGCCAGCGGCGCCGGGTAAGTTCGCTCGGACTCCCGTCCGGCAGGCAGTCCCACCCCTCCATCGGCAGGATGCACCAGCGGTTGCCGATCTTGTGCCCGTGATACTCCACCGGCTGTGCCAGCGGACTTTCGGGAGCGGCAAGAATCGAATCGTCGATTTCGATGTCCGCGCCGATTTCCGCCAGGTGGGCCCGGAACTGCGCGGCGGTCTTGAAGGTGGGAATGCGGGGATAGTCTGCCATTTTCAGAACCTTTTCTCCTTTCGAATGTGCAGAATGAGAATTTCACAATCGGACAATGCCAGGTAGGTGTGCTCGAGCAGTGCGTCGAACTGGAGCGACTGCCCGGCGGCCAGCTCGTAGCGCTCCGACGGCAGCGTGATCCGCAGCCGCCCGGAGAGCACCCAGCAGAGTTCATAGTCGTCACGGTGAATCTTCGGCCGCGACACCGCCGCCCCTTCCGGCGCCTTGCCGTGCAGACAGCGGATGTTTTTGTAGTTGATCTCCTCGAAGAGAAAATCCTCCGACCGGTGTTCGGTCGCCTTCAGCGGGTGGCTGATCCGCGCCTCGGCGAGGTTCAGCAGCTCCGCCGCGGTGATGCCGAACACCCGCGCGAGCCGGTAGAGCGTATCCAGCTCGGCCCGGGTCCGGTTGCGCTCCAGTTTCGAAATCACCGATGCGGCGACGCCGCTCTCGGCCGAAACGTCGGCGATGTTGAGATTCGCCTTCTTGCGCAGGTCGCGGAGGATCGAGAAGTCAAAGAGTTCCATAGATTCTCCCGTCGCGGCAGTCGGCCCAGACGTTTTCGAACCAGCCGTCCGGCTCCGGCACCGGCCGGCAGTCGACCCAGCGCAGACGGACCGCGTCGCCGGTGACTCCGGACTCCAGCACGAACTTCCGGTACGCCGGATTCTCCGGCATCAGCGAGCCATCCGGATTGACCAGCGCCGCCGAACCGCGGGACCCCGCCCCGGAAGCGGCCTGGAAGGCGATCGACTCCAGATAGAGCCAGTGCGAAAACGCGAGCTGGAAGTTGGTCACCGCGTGCTCGGCATCCTCCCTCGGATATCCGTCGCGGTACATCGCGTCGAGCAGTTTCCGGGCGGCGTCCGCCGCCTCGTCGAGCTTCTCCACCGGCCGCAGATGGCCGCCGTAGACGGTCATGCGCTCCTGCAGTTCGCGCCGGTCGGCCCGCCAGTCGCGGGTACCGTTCAGCCGCGACTCGAGCGACGCAAGCAGCTCGGCCGCCCGCTTCTCCGCCGCGGCGAAGTCGAGCGTGAAATCGCGGTACTTCGCCGCGATGAATTCGGCGGCGCGGAACGCCCCCACCTGCCCCGCGTTCAGCGCGGTTCCGCCCGGACGGGTGACGCCGTGCGAACCGTTGACCTCCCCGATCGGGAAGAGGTGCGGCAGGTTGACCGATTCATACCAGATGTTTCCGGCCAGGCCGCCGTTGTTGTGCTGGGCGCAGACGGCGATTTCGAGCGGTTCGGCGGTGAGGTCGATGCCGTGATCGGCATAGAGGCTGATCGCGCCCGGATTCATCTTGCGGAGCCGTTCGACCGGCGTGCCGAACAGCGCGCCGGATTTCTCCAGATAATTGCGCGCCTCCTCCGACAAGGCGTCGAAATCCAGCCCCGCCGCCGTATTCGAACGGAAGTCGAGAAAGACCCGCCGGTTCTTCTTCACCGTCTCCTCGTGCACCAGAAGATCGATCTCCGACGACCCGTCCGGCACTTTGCGCACGTCGAACGGCCACTGGTACCCCTTGAGGAAAATCATCGAATTCATCGCGCCGGCGTCCGGATAGTGGTCGAGCAGGAACTCCCGCTCGTCGCTCACTCCATCCGCCGCCGTCGAAATGAAGCGCGGCAGCACCTGCATGTAGGTGCCCGAGACGTTCCAGCGGAATTTGATCGACGCCAGTCCGAACTGCGACTCCGGCAGTCCCTGCGCCAGTGCGCCCGCCTTGAGCGCGAGGCCGATCGCGCCGAAGTGTCCGGCCGGATAGACGCTCGTGCGGTAGAGGCCGCCCGGACCGCCCACGGCGAACACCACGTTCTCCGCCAGAATGGTTTCAAACTCCTTCGTCTCGCCGTTGAAGGCGATCGCTCCCGCCGCCCGTCCGTCGACGGTGACCAGTTCGGCGACGGTACGCCGTTCGGCGATCTCCACGCCCGCCGCCTTCACCGCCCGGATCAGCGCGAGGCACATCTCCCGCGACGTATACGGGCCGCAGCTGGTCGCCCGCCGCTTCGGATCATGGTCGGTCTTGTACCCGATGTACTGCCCGAACTCGTCGTGCGGAAAGGGCACTCCGAGATTGACCAGATGCATGAAACAGCGCACCGAAAGCGCCGCTTCCACCAGCGCCACATCGCCGTGCACCGAGCCGCCGTCAAAGATCGAATGGGCCAGCTGCACCGGGGAATCCGGTTCGCTCCCGTAGATGCCGAGCTTGTAGTAGGTCTGCTTGTCGCTGCCGGTGTTGATCGAAGTACCGCGGTGCAGCCCCTCCGAAAGCAGCAGAAGATCCTCGACGCCCAGCTCCCGGAGCCGGAGCGCCGCCGCCAGTCCGGCCGCGCCGGACCCGATCACCAGTGTGTGGACCCGCCGTTTCACAGCCGCCCGATCTCCATGCCGCCATCCACCTTGATCACCTGCCCGGTCGAATAGGCGAGGTCGCCGCGCAGCAGCATCGCCACCGCCTTGCCGATGTCGGCGGGTTCGCCCCAGCGCGGCTGCAGCGTCAGCCCTTCGGCGATCAATTTGTCATACTTCTCCTTGACCACGCTGGTCATGTCGCTGGAGATCACTCCCGGCCGGATCTCATAGACCGGCACGCCGAATTCCGCCATTTTGACGGCATACAGCTTCGTCGCCATCGCCACGCCCGCCTTCGACAGGCAGTATTCGCCGCGGCTGATCGACGCCACCGTCGCGGAGATGCTCCCCACGTTGACAATCACGCCGGCAATTTTCTTCTCCGCAAAGTAACGGCCCACCGCCTGGGTCAGGAAAAAGGGTCCCTTGAGGTTGATCCCCATCACCCGGTCGAAGCTCTCCTCGGTCATCTCCAGCAGATCGCAGCGGACCGTCGGCGCCACGCCGGCGTTGTTCACCAGCGCCTCCAGCGAACCGAACCGCTCCAGCACCGCCGCCAGCAGCGCCTCGCGGTCCTGCCGCGACGAAATGTCCGCGCGCACGTAAAGGGCGCCGACGCCATACCTCTTCTCCAGCTCCGCCGTCCGTTCCGCGAACGCCTCCGCCTCGTGACGGCCGCAGAACGCCACGTTCCAGCCTTCCGCCGCCAGTTTGTCGACGATTCCGGCGCCGATTCCGCGGCCGCCCCCCGTTACCAATGCCGTCTTGCCCATTCTTTCACCTCGTGATTTTTTCTGGAAGCTATATTTTCCGTTAATATATAGCA
>NZ_DBEXAY010000194.1:0-22812 GCF_048170485.1 Victivallis sp.
TTCTCATATTGTGAGATTGCATTCTCAATATTTTAATATATCTTATCCGGGAGATAAATACAAGAGGTGGCGGCAGTGAAAAACGGCGAAAAGAGTTTGAGCAAGGTGTTTGACGTCATTGAGGCGGCGGGGCGGCATCCGGAGGGGGTGGCGGCGAAAACGCTGGCGACGGAGCTGGGCATGCCGGAGAGCACGCTGTTTCGGATGGCGAAGTTTCTGGTGGAACGGGGATATCTGCGCCGTTCCGCCGGCAGGCTGACGCTGGGGGCGGCGGCGCTCCGGCTGGGCGCGCTGGCACAGCGGCAGAATCCTCTGGCGCGGGTGGCGCATCCGGCGCTCGCCGCCCTTTCGGAACGGACCGGCGAGACGGTTCACCTTGCCGAGCTTCAGGGGGATCATATCGTCTATGTGGACAAGGTGGAAGGCAGCCGTTCCGTGCGGATGGCTTCGCTGGTCGGCAGTGCCGGGCCGCTCTACTGCACCGGCGTGGGGAAGGTGATTCTCGCCTTTCTGCCGGAACCGAAGCTGGTGCGGTTGCTGGAGACGATCCGTTTCGAGCCGTTCACTCCGGCGACGATCACCGCGGCGGAGGCGCTGCGGCGGGAGCTGGAGAAGATCCGGCGGGCGGGGTATGCCGTCGACGACTGCGAACATGAGCGCGGGGTCTTCTGCGTGGCCGCGCCGGTGTTCCATGCCGCAGACGAGGTGCGCGCCGGGATCAGCGTCTCCGGTTCGGAACTCTATCTGCGCGACCATGTGGACGAACTGGCGCGCGAGGTGGTCGCCGCCGCTTGTGCCATCTCCGCCGGACTGGGCGGAAGCGTCTGTTGAGACCGGAAAACAGCGGATTTCTGTTGCATTTTTGCGAAAGTGTTGTTACATTAATAGAACAGGATAACTCCGCATTCTGCGGCACCTCGTGAAGGAGAGTTTGCATATGAATCTCGAACACATCATCGAAGCTCAATCCGGATTGATCGACGCCCTGGGGAAGTTCGCCGCCGGCGAACTGGAACCTGCGGCATTCAAACCGTTCGGCGCGCCGTTCGGCGTCTATCAGCAGCGCAACGGCGCATTCATGAACCGCATCCGCCTGGTCGGCGGTGAAATTCCGCTGGAAAAACTGAGATTTCTCCGCGATCTGGTTCAGGAAAGCGGCGCGAAGTTCGCGCACATCTCCACCCGTCAGAACATCCAGCTCCACGATGTCTCGCCGCTCAATTCGATCGAAGTGATCCGGCGCTGCACGGCCAACGGACTGCCGTTCCGCGGCGGTGGCGGCGACACCTTCCGCAACATCGCCATCACGGCGATGGGCGGCATCGCCGCTGACGGCTCCTTCGATCTTGCGCCCTACGCCCGTTTCCTCACGGAGGCGGTGTTCGACTGGGATATCGCTTTCCATCTGCCGCGCAAGATCAAAATCGGTTTTGCCACCCGGGAGGATGCCGCGCTCGCGCTCCGGCAGGATCTCGGATTTGTCGCCGCGACCGATGAGGCCGGCCGGCGGGGATTCGCCGTCTACGGCGGCGGCGGTTTCGGTCGGGAATCCACCACCGGAGTTCCGCTTTTCGACTTCCTGCCCGCCGAAAAAATCGTGCCCGCCGCCCGTGCGATGGTCGAACTCTTCAGCGAGCACGGCGACCGCACCAACCGGAACCGCGCCCGGATTCGCTTCATTGTCAAGCGTCTCGGCGAGGCGGAGTTCATCCGGCTCTACCATGAATATTACGACAAGATCGATGCCGGGGCGTATCCGGTGCCGCCGGAGTTCCCGGCCGACTGGGCGTATGGGAAGACGGTGAAGCGGTTCGAGGCGGACAACTCTCTGGACGCCGATCCGGAATTCGCCGCCTGGCGCAGGATCGCGGTTGCTCCGACCCGGTTCGGGGCCGATGTCGTCGCGGTCACGCTCTTTGTGCCGCGCGGCGTGCTTTCTCCGGAGGAGTTCGCCGCGATGACCGGCGTGATTGAAACGTTTGAAGTTCCGGCGGTCCGGCTTACTTTCGAGCAGAACGTCATTCTGCCGGCCCTGCACAGTTCCGCACTGCCGCACCTCTACCGGGCGTTGCGCAAACTGCCGTTCGATCTCTGCTTTTCCACCTTCGCCGGTCAGCTCGACTGCTGCATCGGCGCCACGGTCTGCAAGATCGGCGTTCTCGATACGCCGAAGTACGGCGCGCTCGTCGCAGAAGCGCTCGACCGCTATTTTGCGGAACATCCGGAAAAGAAGCCGGTTCTGGCGACGAAACTTATTGAGATGCTGCACTTCTCCGGCTGCCCCAACTCCTGCACCGCGCACGAGGTGTCCCGGTTCGGGTTCCAGGGGTGCCGCAAAAATCTCGACGGCGTGCTGACCGACTGCTTCCAGCTCTGGCGCAATCCGGAGTTCCCCGCTTCCGCCATCGGCGGCGCGGCGGATGAGGTGATTCCCGCGGCGAAGATCGGCGAGCGGGTCATCCAGCTGCTCGAAGAGGAGCATCTGCTCGACTGAGAACGGCAGGGAATACGGCGGCGGCGGCAACGCCGCCTTTTCTGTTTTCAGTGATAGATCACCAGGGCTGCCGCATAGTCACAGCCCGGCGCGAGCGTCGCGCCATGCGGCAGGTGGGCGTCAAGATAGAGGGTGTCGCCCTTCTTCATCCGGCGGCGGTTGTCGCTGCTGCCGATGGCGTAGTCGACTTCGCCCTCCAGGACGACGAAGAACTCCTGGCTGTCGTGCTGAAGGAGTTCCCGCTGTTTGTCGCTCGGGCGGTATTCGATCAGGAAAGGATCCATTCTGCGGTCGGTTTTTTCGAAGGCGAGGGCGAAGTAGCGGATGCCGTACTCTCCGGCCTGGTTGCGGTCGATGAACTCCCCGTCGTCGAGGCGGCCGAACACATATTCCGGACAGGCGTTCTCCCGGCGGAACAGCTCGATCATTTCGACGCCGAGCGCCGCGGCGATCAGGTTGAGCGCGCGAAGGGAGGCCCCGGTGCGGAAATTTTCCAGCCGGGAGATGTATCCTTTGCTCAGCCCGGTGCGGGCGGCCAGCTGGTCGATGGTGAGCTTCTGCTGATGCCGGAGCTGTTTCACCTTGTTTGCGACGTTGACCAGATCCATCCTGTTTCCTCCGGAATGCTTTTTGTTTACAATACAGTTTCCCCGCGGGAAATCAAGGGGAGGGGCGGGAAAAAGTCGCCGATTCCCGGGGAATGCCGGTCCCGCTTGATTTTCCTGCGACAGTATGGTATATTAACAGATTTTCGTCAGCGGCGGCGGGCGCGGAGTGGAACGCTCCGCCGCACGGTTGCGCAACGGGCAGAATCCGGCGGGAAAGCGAGGGAAAGGCGATGCCGATTACGGATATTTTGGAGAAAAATGCAAAACTGTACGGGAACGATGTCGCTCTCGTTGAACTCAACCCGCAGGAGCTGGAAAAACGGCACGTCACCTGGCGCGAGTACTCTCTTATCGAACCGAGCCGGAACGACTCCTTCCGCACCGAACTTACCTGGGAGGAGTTCGACCGCAAGGCGAACCGCATGGCCAATCTGCTGCTGACCCGGCACATCCACCGGGGGAGCAAGGTGGCGATCCTGCTGATGAACTGTCTCGAATGGCTGCCGATCTACTTCGGCATCCTCAAATGCGGCGCCACCGCCGTGCCGTTGAATTTCCGCTATACCGCCGACGAAATCCGCTACTGTCTCGATCTCGCCGACGTCGATGTTCTGGTCTTCGGGCTGGAGTTCGTCGGGCGCATCGAGGACATCTGCGACCGGATTCCCCGGGTGAAGACTCTGCTCTATGTCGGCGAGGAGTGCCCCTCCTTCGCGGAACCCTACTACAATCTGGCCTCCTACTGTTCGAGCAAATCTCCGGCGATCCCTCTCACCGATGACGACGACGCGGCGATCTACTTCTCTTCGGGGACGACCGGGTTCCCGAAGGCGATTCTCCACACCCACCGCAGTCTGATGCACGCCTGCCGGGTGGAACAGAACCACCACCGGCAGACCCGCGAGGACACCTTTCTCTGCATCCCGCCGCTCTACCACACCGGTGCGAAGATGCACTGGTTCGGCAGTCTGCTGGTCGGCGGGCGCGCGGTCCTGCTGCGCGGCACCCGGCCGGAATGGATCTTAAGCGCCGTCTCCGAGGAGCACTGCACGGTCGTCTGGCTGCTGGTGCCCTGGGCACAGGATATTCTCGACGCGATCGAGCGCGGCGACATCAAGCTGGAGGAGTTCCATCTCGATCAGTGGCGGTTGATGCACATCGGCGCCCAGCCGGTGCCGCCGAGTCTCATCAAGCGGTGGAAAACGATCTTCCCGCATCACGACTACGATACCAACTACGGACTGAGCGAATCCATCGGCCCCGGAGCCGTCCATCTCGGAATCGAAAACATCGATCATGTCGGCGCCATCGGCGTGGCCGGTTACGGCTGGCAGACGAAGATCGTCGATGAAAACCATCGCCCGGTTCCGCGCGGCACTGTCGGCGAACTGGCGGTCAAGGGCGACGGGGTGATGAAGTGTTACTACAAGGATGAAAAAGCCACCCGCGAAGTGCTCGAAGACGGCTGGCTCTTCACCGGCGACATGGCGCAGGAGTCCGAGGATGGATTCATCTATCTGGTGGACCGCAAGAAGGATGTGATCATCACGGGAGGAGAGAATCTCTATCCGGTGCAGATCGAGGACTTCCTCCGGCGCCACCCGGCGGTCAAGGATGTGGCGGTGATCGGGCTGCCGGATCCCCGGCTCGGCGAAATCGCCGCCGCGATCGTCGAGATCAAGGAGGGGGCAACGCTCACGGAGGAGGAACTCGCCTCCTTCTGTCTCGATCTGCCGCGTTATCAGCGTCCCCGGAAGATCTTCTTCGCTCCGGTACCCCGCAATCCCACCGGCAAGATCGAAAAGCCGCGACTGCGCAAAATGTACGGCGCGGACCATCTGGTCGCCATGCAGAACGAGATTTCCGGCTGAGTCGGCTTCTCCGGTTCTGATGAAGAAAATCGGTGGAAATCGTTTTGCAATTGCCGCGAAAAAGTGGTATATTTTCTAAAAGCGATTTTCATTCAAACCGGAGTGATTCATGACGCTCAAAAAACTGCTGTATCCACCGGTCGAGATGTGTGCGGACATCGACCGGATGGCGGCGGAAATCCAGCGGGATTTCTGCGGGGGAGACCCGGACTCGTTCGCATTGATCGGCCTTTACAAACAGGGGGTTCCGCTGGCGGAACGGATCTGCGACGTGATCGAGCACCGCACCGGCCGGCGTCCGCGGCTCGGCAAGCTGGACATCTCCATGTACCGCGACGACGTCGGCTTGCGCAGCGGTCTGCCGCTGATCCGCGAGACGGTGATCCCGTTCGACGTCACCGGCACCCGGATTATCCTGGTGGACGACGTGCTCTCCACCGGCCGGACCATCCGCGCCGCACTCGATGCGATCACCGACTACGGCCGGCCCGAACTGATTCGGCTGGCCGTGCTGGTCGACCGCGGCAATCCGGAGTATCCGATCCGGGCGGACTATGTCGGCCGTCAAATCCTGCTCCCCGATGAGCACAAGGTCTCCGTTCTCTTCGACGAGGATGGAGATGAGGCCGGAATCTACGAAGTCAACTGGAAACAGGCATAAACGAAAGCAAGCGGCAAATGGAGTGGACCAGAAAAGACCTGCTCAGTCTCTATGACCTGAGCGCCGAGGAGATCACCTTCATCCTCGACACCGCCGAAGAGTTCAAGAAGGTTTCGCAGCGCAAGGTCAAGAAGGTGCCCGCGCTGCGCGGCATGACCGTCGTGAACTTCTTCGTCGAACCGAGCACCCGCACCCGGGTCTCGTTTGAACTCGCCGAACAGCGGCTCAGCGCCGACATCGTCAACATGCAGGCCGCCGTGAGCAGTCTCCGCAAGGGTGAGACGCTGCTCGATACGGTGCGCAACATCGAAGCGCTTCAGGTGGATCTGGTGGTGATGCGCCACTCCGCCCCCGGTGCGCAGGATTTCATCGCCAAGCATCTCAAATGCGGCGTGGTCAACGCCGGAGACGGCGCCCACAGTCATCCGACCCAGGCGCTGCTCGACATCTTCACCATCCGGGAGAAGAAGGGGCGGATCAAGGGGTTGAACGTCGCCATCGTCGGCGACATTCTCCACAGCCGGGTCGCCCGCAGCAACATGTGGGGGTTGCTTAAACTCGGTGCCAACGTCACCTTCGCCGGACCTTCGACGCTGGTGCCGCGTGAATTCGAAGAGGTCGGCGTGCGGGTCTGCCACAATCTGCGCGATGCACTCGCCGATGCTGATGTGGTCAATCTCCTGCGCATTCAGCATGAGCGGCAGACGGCGGGATTCTTCCCGAGCACCGGGGAGTACGCGAAGTTCTTCGGAATCAATCGGGAGACTCTCAAGTTGATGAAGCCGGATGCGCTGATTATGCATCCCGGGCCGATCAACCGCGATGTTGAACTCACCAGCGAAGTGGCCGACGGGCCGAATTCGGTGATTCTCGAACAGGTAACCAACGGGCTCGCCGTGCGCATGGCGGTGCTCTTTCTCGTATCGGGGTGCGTGAAAAAATGAAAAACTACATCTTCCGCAACGCCCGGGTCATCGACCCGGTCCGCAATATCGACGCCTCCGGAGACATCGGCGTCGCCGACGGCCGTTTCGTCGAACCCGCCTCCCTCCGCAATGCGGAGCAGATCGATCTCGCCGGCAAGGTGCTCGCCCCCGGATTCATCGATCTGCACGTCCACCTGCGTCAGCCCGGGAACAATATGGCGGAAACCATCCCCACCGGCACCGCCGCCGCCCCCCCCCCAGGATTCACCACGCTGGTCGCCATGCCGAACACCAATCCGCCCGCGGATACCGCCGGCGCGATCGAATATCTCCGTCAGACCGCCGCGCAGAAAGGGGTGGTGCGTGTCCTCCCCTGCGGCTGTATGACGAAGAACTACGCCGGCGAAGAGATGGCCGGCATCGGTTCGCTGAAGGCGGCGGGCGTGGTGGCTCTGAGCGACGACGGCCGCTGCATCCAGAACCATGCGCTGATGCGTCATGTGGTGGAGTACGCAAAATCGTTCAATCTGCCGATTCTCGACCATTGCGAGGATAAATGCCTTGCCGCGGGCGGTGTCATGCACGAAGGCAAATGGTCGGTTCTGCTCGGCATGATGGGGATCTCCGGCGCGGCCGAGGAGCTGATGGTCGCGCGCAACATCATTCTGGCGCGCAACGTCGGCTGGAAGATCCACATGCAGCATGTCAGCGTCAAGGAGAGCGTCGAACTGTTGCGGAACGCCCGCGCCAAGGGCATTCCGGTCACCGGCGAAGCGACGCCGCACCATTTGACGCTGACCGACGAGTGCATCAAGAAGTACGATACCAACTACAAAATGAATCCGCCGCTGCGTTCCGAAGAGGACCGGCTGGCGCTGATCGAAGGGGTGGCCGACGGCACGATCACCGCGATCGCCACCGACCACGCGCCGCACACGATGACCGCCAAGATGGTGGAGTTCGACGAGGCGCCGTTCGGTATCATCGGTCTGGAGACCGCGTTGCCGCTCACCTACGGTGAACTGGTGGCCAAGGGGGTGATCTCCCTGCCGGAGCTGGTGAAGAAGTTCACCGCGGGCCCGGCGGAGATCCTCGGCATGGAGAACTACAGCCTGGCGGAGGGGAATCCCGCCGACCTGGTCGTATTCGACCCGGAGGAGCACTACACGATCGACAAGGAGAAGTTCAAGTCGAATTCGCGCAACACTCCGTTTGACGGCTGGGAGGTCCAGTGCCGCGTCAAGCTGACCATGGTCGGCGGAAAGATCGTCTATCACGAATGATGCGGACTCTTGCGGAAATCCTCCCCGGAATCATCGAATTCCGCCACGCCCTGCACCGGATACCGGAGATGGCGGGGGCGGAGTTCGAGACCGCGCGCGCCATCCGGGAACGGCTGGCCGGGCTGGATCTGGAGGTGCTGCCGCCGTTTCTCGGCACCGATGTGGTGGCGATTCTGCACGGGCGCGGGCCCGGGCGGAACGTCACACTCCGGGCGGATATCGATGCTCTGCGGGTCCATGAGGAAACCGGCGCCGCCTACGCCTCCCGTCACGACGGCAGGATGCACGCCTGCGGCCACGACGGCCACGCGGCGATGGTGATGGGGGCGGCGGAGCTGCTCGCCTCGCGGCGCGACAGTTTTGACGGCAGTGTCCGTTTCGTCTGGCAGCCGGGGGAGGAGAATCGGGCGATGGGGCGCGATCTCATCGAGGCCGGTGCGCTGGAGAATCCGCGCGCCGATCTGGTGACCGCGCTTCACGGCATGCCCGGACTGCCGGTCGGTGTGCTGGCGTTGCGGAATGGAGCGATGATGGCGTCGTGCGCTCACTTCAAGGTGACGATCCGGGGCAGGGGAGGGCACAGCAGCCGTCCCCATCAGGCGATCGACCCGGTGGTGGCGGCGGCGGCAATTGTCGTCGAACTGCAGAGCGTGGTCTCCCGGCGGATCGATCCGCAGCAGGCCGCGGTGCTCAGCGTCTGCCGGATTGCCGGCGGCGAACTGGCCAACGTGATTCCCGATGAGGTGGTGCTCGAGGGCACGGCGCGCGCGCTCGACATGAAGGTCGCCGCGGCGCTGGAGACGGGGGTGCGCGAGGTGGTCGAAGCGGTTTCGCGGGCGCACCGGACACGTTGTGAAATCGACTACCGGCTCGCCTACCCGGTGACGCTCAATGCTCCGGAGCCGACGGCGCTCGCCCGCCGGGTCATCCGGGAGACGGTCGACGATGAGCGGTTCGTCGAACTTGCCGCCTCATCGATGGAGGCGGAGGATTTTGCCTATTATCTGCAGCGATATCCCGGCGTTTACGTGAAGCTGGGCACGGGGGAGAACTGCCCGGCGCTGCACAATTCGAAGTTCGATTTCCCCGATGCCGCGCTGGCGGCGGGAATCGAATACCTGGTCAACTTTACATCAGCCGGATTAATGACAGAGTGAACTACTATTTTCATGTCCCTTTCTGCCGGAGCAAGTGCGGTTACTGCGCTTTCTATTCCGAACCCCACCCGACCCCCCGCATGATCGGCCGCTACCTCGATCGAATTGAATCCGATCTGGAAGAGTACGAGCCGGTGGGGCCCTGCGAAACCATCAACTTCGGGGGGGGCACGCCGACACTGCTTTCCACCGCACAGCTGGAGCGGTTGTTCCGGGCGATTGAGAAGCGGTTGAAACCGGAGAAGACGACTGAAATTTCGATCGAGGCGAACCCGGAGACGCTCGACCGGGAGAAGGTGCAGCTGATCCGCAGTTTTGCCAACCGGATCAGCCTCGGTGTGCAGTCGTTCCGGCCGAAGTTCCGCGATACGCTCGGGCGCGACTGCTGTCAGAAGGCGCTCCGGCAGGCGATTGAACTCATTGCGGAGGCGAAGTTTCCGCATTGGAACTGCGACCTCATCTACGCGATTCCGGGGCAGAAGGGGGCCGATTTCCGGCACGATCTGGAAGAGGCGTTCGCCACCGGTGCGGACCATGTTTCCTGCTACAATCTGACTCCGGAGGAGGGGGCCCGGCTCAGCGACCGGCTCATTCCGGATGAAGAGGATTCCGTGAAGATGTGGAAGAAGGCGGGCGAGCTTGCCGAAGCGGCCGGATTTCACCGCTACGAGATCAGCAACTACGCGAAGAAAAACGGCGAGTGCCGGCACAACGTCAATGTCTGGCGCGGCGGCCTGCTGAAGGGGTTCGGACCCGCTGCCGCCAGTTTCGACGGCAAAAAACGTTCGATCCAGCCGGAGTCGATCCGCAGCTGGCTGCGCCGGTCGGTGCCGGAATTCGATGAGATTCCGCTGGGGGATCGCCTCAACGAGATCTTCATCATCAATCTGCGGACCACGAACGGCTGGACGCCGAAGCTCTGGAAGAGCGTTCCGGAAGCCGACTCCTGGCACCGCCGGGTGGAGGCGGCGCGGAAGGCCGCTTCGAAGACCTCCGACTCCTTCTTCGAAATCTCATCGCATCGCATCCGGCTGACCGAGGAGGGGATGCTCTTCTGGAACTCGGTTGCGGAGAGTATCATATGAGTCTGGAATCCACCCCCTATGAGCCGTCGCGCCGCTATCTTCTGGAGATCGCCTACGACGGCACCAATTACAGCGGCTGGCAGATTCAGCCGCACTGTGTCGCCGTGCAGCAGCGGGTGCAGGAGGTGCTTTCCAAATTGTACGCCGGGCTGCCGATTCACCTGATCGGCAGCAGCCGCACCGATGCCGGAGTGCATGCGCAGCGGTTCGCCGCCTCCTATCTCACGCCGGTCCGGCCGGAAATTCCGCCGGAAAAGGTGATGCGGGCGGCCAACCGGCTGCTGCCGCCGGACATCAAACTGCGGAGCATCCGGGAGATGCCTCTGGAGTTTCACGCCCGCTACGACGCGCTGGGAAAAGCCTACACCTACGTGCTCAATCTCGGGGAGCCTTCCCCCTTCACCGACCGGTACACCTGGCGGCCGATTCACCGGATTGATGTGGAGAAACTCCGCGCCGCCACGCCGATGCTCACCGGGACGCACGACTACTCCAGTTTCGTGGTGGAGCGGAGCATGATCGAGGAGGCGGTGCGGACCATCTACCGGATTGAGGTGCAGGAGTTCGGGCAGTTCTGCTGCGTGACCTTCGTCGGCAACGGTTTTCTCTACAAGATGATCCGCTGTCTGATGGGGACGCTTGAGGCGGCGGGCGCCGGAAAACTCACGCCTGCGGATGTCCGCCGGATTCTGGAAGCGTGCGACCGCTCCGTTGCGCCGGAAACCGCTCCGCCGCAGGGGCTGTTTCTGATGAAGGTCTTCTATTCGCCGGAGGAGCGGGACTCCTTCCGGCTGGAATCTCTGCCGTTCTGTTGAGTACGGTTGGAAAGATGCAGGAGGCAATCGTGCCGGAAAAAACAACTCATCTTACGTTGAACCGGTATTGTGGATATGATTTCCGCTTCTGCATTTTTCCCTGGAGCCATACCAGCGAGGATGATCCGGCCATGCTCTATTACCGGAATTTCTGGAAGATCATCTACATCGTTTCCGGCAGTTGCCGCAAGTTTATCGACGGTGAAAGTTACGAGATCCGGCCGAATATGCTTCTGCTGGTTCATCCGGAGGAGCGGACTCGATTCGAGGTTCCTCCGGGGGAGACGCTGGAACTGTATAATGTCATTTTTGCGCCGGAGCTGATCGAATTCGGGCGGCCTCTGTTGGAATCGCATACGGAATTTATGAATTTTTTCAAGCCGGTCAAGCCGGTTCTCAACCGGGCTCAACGCAGGCGGCTCTACATGCAGGAGGCGGAGCCGGTGATGGGGAATCTGATTCGTTCCATGTTCCGGGAATTTGAGCAGGTCAAGCCCGATTACCGGAGCATCATACGGCTTCAGTTGGTGGAGCTTCTCTGCCGGATGGCTCGGCGAAGTGAGAGGGCGATGCGTCGAAACCACGGTGAGATGATGGCAAAACAGGTTGCCGATTATATCAGCGAGCACTATCGGGAACTGCAGAATGCCGATGAACTTGCCGGAGTGTTTGGAGTCAGCCGGCAGTACCTGCATCGGATTTTTTCCCGGTTCTATGGCTGCTCCGTCAATCGTGCTCTCTGCCGGCATCGACTGATGGTAGCCTGCCGCTTCCTGCAGGAGACCCCGTCGCGGAGCATTTCGGAAATCTGCTACGCCGTCGGGTTCAATGATCTCTCGTATTTCTACCGGAAATTCCGTGAGGAGTTCGGCTGTGTGCCGGGAGAGCTGAGGCGAAACTTTTCTCTGACAGCTTTTGGAAAAATGCAGTGAGTATTGCTGCTGCGTCGGCCCTTATCAGTTCCGGCGGGCGGCGAGGAAGTTGTGCAGCGCTTCCAGCCCGCTGAGGAAGCTGTTCCGCCGCTCTTCGGAGAGGGTGTTCAGAAAGTCCGCCGTGACATGGTCGAAGTTCTTTTCCCCCTCCAGAAAGCGTTTGCGGCAGTTCTCTGCGAGGCGGATCGCCACCGCGCGGCGGTCCTGCGGGTTGTGGTCGCGGCAGAGCACGTCCTTGCGGACCAGCGCATCGACCATCTCCGAGGCGGCGGCCGGAGTGATATTGAGCGATTCCGCGAGGACCTTGAGGGTGACGCCTTCCGGAAACTCCCGGTTGAGGACATAGACGATCTTGATCATCCGCAGCTGGTTGAAGGTGAGATTGAGAAAGGTCTGATCGATCAACCCGGCATTGATGTTCCGCATCCAGTCCGTCACTTCGAACAAAGTCCGCCACACTCTGGTCGTATCTTCACGTTTCATATACAGTTTCCCCGCAGAAAAGTTAGGTTTTCAATAACTTAATGCAACCCTGAACATTTTGCAAACGCGGAGCGGTCCTTTTTGCACGCTTTTCTGAAATTGTGGAAATCTCCTCCGGTGAAGTTTGCATTTTGAGCTCCGGCGGCCTATAGTTTAAAGATGCAGAAAAATGTATGTGATGCGGGAGGATTCATGCGCAGTCTGGTGGTGAAGGGCGGAGCCGATATTCGCGGCTCCGTGACGGTTTCCGGCAACAAAAACGCGGCTCTGCCGATGATCGCGGCACTGCTGCTCACGGACGAGGAGGTGGTGCTGCGCAACGTGCCGGACATTCTCGACGTGCGCACCATGCTCGATATCGCCGGAGAACTCGGGGCGGAGTTTTCCTTCGAAAACCATATTCTGCG
Organism: Victivallis sp.; assembly: GCF_048170485.1. Taxonomy (NCBI): domain Bacteria; kingdom Pseudomonadati; phylum Lentisphaerota; class Lentisphaeria; order Victivallales; family Victivallaceae; genus Victivallis; species Victivallis sp. The sequence goes on from NZ_DBEXAY010000194.1 coordinate 12,723, forward strand.
GTTCCGCTGTTCGAAAATCCGGACCACCTGTGTGCCGAAAGAGATGTGTGCGCGGAATCGCACCAGCATCCTCTTTGCCGCTCCTCTGCTCGCCCGTTGCGGCCGGGCCGAACTCTATCCGCCCGGGGGGGATGTGATCGGGCGGCGCCGGCTCGACGGCCATTTTTACGGGCTGATCAAGCTGGGCGCGGAGATGTCCGGCATCGACACCTACTGCTTCGACGCGCCTTCCGGACTGGCCGGGCGCGAACTCTTCCTCGACGAGGCGAGTGTGACCGCGACCGAGCAGATTTTGATCGCCGCCGCCACCGCGAAGGGGAGAACCACCCTTTACAACGCCGCCTGTGAACCGCATGTGCTCGACCTGGCGAAACTGCTCAATGCCATGGGGGCGAAGATTTCCGGCGCCGGCAGCAACACCGTGGAGATCGACGGGGTGGAGCGTCTGCACGGCACCGAATACACCGTCGTCGGGGACCACATCGAGGCCGGCAGTTTTCTCGCGCTCGCCGCCGCGGCGGGAGGAGAGATCACCGTGCACGGAACGGTGCCGCGCCACTACTGGATGCTCCGCCGCGTCTTCGAACGGCTCGGCATTACGATGGAACTCCATGCTGACCGGATTTTTCTGCCGGGCGGGCAGGAGCCGCATGTTGAATGCGATTTCGGGGGGCACATTCCGCAGATTTCCGACGGCCCCTGGCCGCAGTATCCGTCGGATATGATGAGCTGTACGATCGTCGCCGCGACGCAGAGCCGCGGAACGGTGATGTTTTTCGAGAAGATGTTCGAAAGCCGCATCTATTTCGCCGACCGGCTGATCAGCATGGGGGCGAATGCGATCGTCTGCGATCCGCACCGGGTGGTGATTACCGGGAAGGCGCAGCTGCACGCGGTGACCATGTCCAGCCCCGATATCCGGGCCGGGATGGCGATGGTGATCGCCGCGCTCTGCGCCCGCGGCGAGAGCACGATCCATTCGGCGGAGGTGATCTACCGCGGCTATGAAAATCTCGTGGAGAAGCTCACCGGGCTCGGCGCCGATATCACCGAACACATCAGTTGCTGATCCTCTTCGGGAAAGTATCGGAAAACTCTCTTTCCGGGGATTGCCGAAGCGGGAAAAACGTGCTATTTTATATGACGGGATAATGCGGCCACCGACGGAAATGAGTTACTTTGCACGACTGAAAAAATTCTTCTGGTTTTTTGCCAAACTCGCCATAGCGGGGGGAATTGTCGCCTACCTGATTCTGCGCAATCCGACGGAGATTCTCGACGGGTTCCGGAATTTCCAGTACGCATATCTGTTGCCGGCGCTGGCGGTGTATCTGTTTCACATGCTCGTCTGCACCTGGCGCTGGCATCGGCTCACCCGGATTCTTCAGGTGAAACTGAGCGGCTTTGAGGCGCTTTCCTTGACCATGCAGGGGTATTTCTTCTCGCTGGTGATCCCCGGCGGCGCGATCGGCGGCGACGTGGTGAAGATGGGGGTGCTGACGAAGCGTTCACGGGCGGGGGAGAGAATGGAGGGTGCTTTCACCATCCTCATGGACCGCATCGTCGGCATGATTGCGCTCTTCGTGCTGGCTCTGATTCTGCTGGGGCCGGCGGTGCCGCTGCTCATGCGGATCGACGTGCCCGGGCTGAATCTCACCGATGGAATGCGCGAGCTGCTGATTCTCGGACTTGCCGCGCTCTGCCTGGCCGGACTCGGAGCCAGTTGTGTGATCTTCTTCCACCGGCTGCTGGAGCGTCTGCCGCTGTTCGGGCGTCTGATGCACTGGGGAGACCGGATTTCCGGTGGCATGGTGACCCGGCTCACCCGGGCGACCGACACCTACCGCCACGCCTGGAAGGAGCTGTCTCTGCTGACGGTGCTCAGCGTCTTCTTCATTCATCTGATGACCTCGATGACCTTTTTCATTCTGTTGATCGGTCTCGGCATTGAAGTGCCGCTTTTTACGCTGATTGTGGCGACGACGATCGGCAACATCGTCGGGCTGATTCCGCTCTTCCCCTCCGGAATCGGCGGGCGCGACGTGGCGACGATCACCATTCTCGCCGCGGGGGGCGTCGCGGTGGGGGATGCGAAGACGGGGCAGCTTATTTACACGGCGATCGTACTGTTCTTCAACCTGGTCGGCGGCTTCTTCTTCCTCTTTGATCCGGGCCGCCGGGAGACCGAACAGCTGCTGGAACAGGAATTGGAAAGCGAATCATGAGAGATCTGCAACTTGAAATCAACTTTGCGAAACACGGCAACCGGTTTCGCGACGCGCTGAACCGGGGCGAATTCGTCCTGCTGATTGAAAACGCCTCGCCGGGGCGGGACAACGATCCGGCGGCGAGCGCCGAGCGGCTGGCCGCGCTGGAATCCGCCGTTCTCGGCATCGAGGGGGTCAACGCCGCACTGGCGATCACCGACCGCTATCATAACCTCGACGTCTGGCGGGCGGCGGAATACGCCAGCGCGCTCTCTCCGGAGAATCGCGATCGTCATGTGATCTACCTCTCCGGGCGCGATACGACGCCGGAGGAGGTGCACAATCTCGCGACCATCGCCGCCAACGCGGGCAACTGCAACATCGTGCCGGTCACCGGCAGCGCGGTTCCGGGCGATACGGTGCGCGACTGCCGGCGCCGCACTTTTACCGAGAGCGTCGAAATTCTCCGGATGCTCGGCAACGGGACCGGCGATGTCGGATTTTTCACCGGGGCGACGGTGAATCCGTTTCAGTACACGCCTTACACGCTGATGGGGCAATACTTCAAGCTGGTCAAGAAGATCAACTCCGGCGCGTCGTTCATCGTGACGCAGGCGGGGTGGGATATGTTGAAACTGCAGTCGCTGCGCTGGTACTTCATCGGGCGGAGCCTCTTCTACCCGATGATTGCGCGGCTGGTGCTGCTCACTCCGGACAAGGTGGAGCGCATTCTGGCCGGGGAGTATCCGGGGATCAACATCTCGAGCGACTTCCGGAAGATTCTGGAAAAGGAGCTTCACTATTCGGTCAATCAGTTTGAAGCGGCTCAGCTTCGCCGTCTGGAGCTGCAGGCCGCCGGCTGTCGACTGCTCGGATACAGCGGCATCCAGCTGGCGGGGGCGGAGCTGCCCGGGCGGGCGAAGATTGCAGCCGAACGAATCGCCGGAGCGTTGCGGGAATTCACCAGCTTCGAGCAGTGGATCGAGGAGTACAACTCCTACCTGGCTCAGACGGAGATGGCGCCGTACGACAGCAGTTTTTATCTGTACGACTGCATGTTGCGCCGGCCTTATCCGGAGAAGGGAATGCCGGAACCGCACGATATCGGAGAGCCGAAAATTTCCGGCGGGGAGAAGTTCGGATTCCTGTTGCGCCGTTTCCTGTTCGCCCACGCGGACCGGCAGCGTGCGGCAAACGGGCGGCTGCTCAAGAAACTCCTTGCCGGCTGCCGGACCTGTGCCCGCTGCCGGCTGCCGCTGACGCAGTTTGTCTGCACGGAGAATTGTCCCAAACGGTTGTCGAACGGTCCCTGCGGCGGCGTGCGTCCGCGCGGGGAGTGCGAGCTCGGCGGCGGTGAGTGCGTCCACAGCCGGATTGTCCGGATGGCGCACTGGAGTGGAACTCTTCAGAAACTTGAAGACATCTTCCCCGGGTCGGGGAGAGAAGGAATCTAGAATAACAAGTGAGGTAAATCATGGCTCAATTGCTGCCGTTCCACGGTCTGCTGCCGTCGGTCGAGCGGGCCGCCGCCGTCGCCGCGGTTCCCTACGATGTGGTCAATTCCCGCGAAGCCGCCGAGCTGGCGAAGGGGAATCCCTGGTCCTTTCTGCACGTGTCGCGCCCGGAAATCGATCTGGAGCCGGGAATCGATCTGCATGACGAGCGGGTGTATGCGCAGGCGGCCGCGGCGTTTCAGCGTCTCTGCCGCGAGGTTCCGCTGACGCTCGACAAGGGGGAGCATCTCTACGTCTACCGTCTGGTGATGAACGGGCGGGCGCAGACCGGCGTGCTCGGCGCGGCTTCCGCCGAGGAGTACCGTTCCGGCGTCATCAAGAAGCATGAAAAGACCCGGCAGGACAAGGAGGATGACCGGACCCGCCACGTGATGGAGCTGCGTTCCCACACCGGCCCGGCGTTTTTCACCTACCGGGATCAGAAGGAGATCGACGCGCTGATCGACGAGGAGACCGCCCGGGAGCCGCTCTTCGACTTCACCGCTCCGGACGGCGTGCGTCATACGCTCTGGCGGCTGGATGAGGAGGTCAGCCGGAAGCTGTCGAAGCTCTTTGCCGACCTCGTGCCGGTCTTTTACATCGCCGACGGCCACCATCGCAGTGCGGCCGCGGCGCGGACTGCCGCGGAGTGTGCCCCGAAGAACCCGAATCACACCGGGAAAGAGGATTACAACTACTTCCTGACGGTTGCGTTTCCGGCGACCCAGCTGCGGATTCTGCCCTACAACCGGGTGGTGCGTTCGCTGAACGGGAACAGCCCGGCCGGATTCCTGACATTGGTGGGGGAGAAGTTTCAGATTACTCCCGCCGAGGACGGGGAAGTGGAGCACTCCGGGGAGTTCAAGTTCTACATGGCGCACGAGTGGTATCTGGCCCGGCCGAAATTCGACATCGCTTCGCTCGGCGTCATCGAGCGTCTGGATGTCAGCATTCTGCAGGACAACATTCTGGCGCCGATTCTCGGCATTGAAGACCCGCGCACGAGCCGTGAAATCGACTTCATTGGCGGCATCCGCGGGATCGGCGAATTGGAGAAGCTGGTGAATTCTGGCCGGTATGCGATTGCGTTTTCGATGTATCCGACCACGGTGGAGCAGTTGATGGCGATTGCCGACGCCGGCGCGATCATGCCGCCCAAGTCGACCTGGTTTGAGCCGAAGCTCCGTGACGGTCTGGTCTGTCACAACTTCTGAGCCGACGAAAAAAATCCGCCGCACCCGGTGTTACGCTGGATGCGGCGTTTTTTTTTTTGTTTTGCGGATGCGTTCAGAGCTCCACGCACATTCCGTCGAAGGCGACTCCGATGCCGCGGGGCAGGAAGAAGGCTTCCAGATCGGAGTGGAGCGCTTTCCCGTTGTGGGAGAAATGATTGACGAACACCCTGGATTCCGGGGTAAGACAGCCGAGTTCTGCAAGCCGGTCACGGAAGGCGAGCACGGTGTTGACCCCCATGTGGTTGTCCCGCAGGTCGGGGGAGCCGAAGGCGCAGGTGCAATCGATCGAGACCAGATCGAGCCGGACTCCTTTCAGACACTCCCATTCCGATTCCGCGAGGTAGCCGGTGTCGTTCGCCAGCAGGAAATTCCTGCCGCCGCGGCGGATGACATAGATCATGCCGTTCTGGCCGGGGCAGTGGTTGGCGCGCAGCGGCAGAAGTTCGATGTCCCCGTCCTGGAGCCAACGGCCGGGAGCGACGGCGACGGGGCGCAGACGGAGATCCCGCAGATCGTAGATGGCGTTGCAGTGGGTGGCCGCGAAGGCGATGATGGTGCAGAAGATGCTGGGGGCGCCGATGACGGTCAATTCATGGGAGACCTGACTGAACCAGGGAGCGCGGCGCCAGGTGAATTCCGCCGGCGCCAGATGGTCTTCATGCGGATGGGTGAAGATGACCCGGGCGAGTTTTGTGAGGTCGATCTTGTAATCGGCAACCTGCCGGAAGGCGTCCGGCCCGAAATCCACCATGGTGTCGGAATCGATAAGATAACTGCACCGGCAGCGGAAATCCTTTCCGCCCAGCTCTTTCGCCTGTTGGCATATGGGGCATTCGCACCAGAGGGCGGGAATGCCCTCCGCCGCCGCTGTCCCGAGAAACGTAATTTTCATGGTGGATTCTTCTCCTTGCGTAACTAGATGGTGGTTTACAATACACCGGGGAGAGAGAAAAAGCAATAAGCGGGGCGGAATTTTTGCTCTGCACGGTTTCAGGCACGGGGGCGACAGGAGCGCAGGATCAGGTCGTGCAGCTTCTCCTCATATTCCGGCGTGTAGGGATTTTCCGCCTCTTTGCGGACATAGCGGGCGAAGTTCAGAAAGAGGCCGTCGTAACGCCGGTGAGGTGGAAAGGTGAGGGCGGTGCTGCCGTCGGAAAAGGGGTGTGAATTCTCCAGCGTGACGCGGGCGAAGGTGTCGTCGTATCCATCGCCCCGCGGAACCTCGATCGGGCGGATTTCAAAGGTACCGTTGGTGCCGTTGATGACGATGGAGCGGCGGTTGACGCCGTTGACCTCCGAGGCGCATGTTTTGACGAAGGAGACGCCGTGGGCGTAGCGATAGGCGCAGAAGCCGAAGTCGACGCAGTCGACGCCGCGGCTGAGCGTGCGGGCATTGAGCGGAATGACCTCCTCCGGGAAGCCGCAGAAATGGACGATCATGTCGATCATGTGACAGCCGAGATAGTACATCATGCCGCCGCGGAAGCGCGGCAGTGTCCGGTGATATCCGGCGTCGTTGCAGCCGCTCATCTGCGCTTCCACGCTGAAGATTTCGCCCAGTTTCCCCGCTTTTTTCAGTTCCAGCGCGTGGAGAACGGCGGGATTGTGGCGGAACATGTATCCCAGGGAGAGCACCAGTTTTTTTTCGGCGGCGAGGCGGCACATTTTCCGGAACTGCGCCTGATCTTCACTGCCCGGCTTATCCATGTAGGTGGGGAATCCCGCCTCCAGAGAACGGATCGCATTGGCGACCAGCTGATGCTCGTCGGTCTCGATTACGAAGGCGTCGGGGCGGCGGCGGAGTGCCTCCTCCCAGGTGAGAAACGGAAGTCCGGCGAAGGCGCTGTTTTCGGCGGCGCGGCAACGGAACTCCGGATTCTCTTCGACGATACCCTCCAGCTGAAATGTTTCCGGCAGACCGCGCAGGGCGATTGCCGCGTGGGCGGAGTGCACCATGGGGGCGGTGCCGACCTGGATGACGCGAAGTTTCTTCATCTGTGTTTCCCTGGATGATTTTGTGCTGTGCGGTAATATACTGTCGCGCCGCGGGGGTGTAAACTGCAATAATCCGGGATTGTATGAAACAAATCAACGGGGGGAAACGGAGGAAGCGATCCGTTCCTCCGGGGAGGAGACGGGAGAGGGGAACGCGTGTGCAACAGGAGACGCCGTGATGGAACATTTCCGCGGAAAAACGCGGCAGGATTCCCGGGCCACGCCGGTCGTCCTGCCGCTTCCCGCAGTTCAGTTGCCGGCCGGAACGCCGCCGGTCCGATAGCGGTAGAGCTGTTGGCCGAGTTCGGTTGCGGCTTCGACCAGTTCCGGTTCGGGGCGGTCGGTGACGTCGACGAATCCGCAATAGAAGTTTTCGCCGTCCTGATAGCGGCCGACGGCGCTCTGGTTCAGCCACTGAAAATAGGTGACGCCGATGACGTACGGGTTGGAGAGCGCGCTTTCCACATAGCGGGAGTAGGCGTGTTTCCGGTCCGCCCGCGAGCCGCAGGACTGGATGCCGCCGGCCGGGATGCCGCCATCCATCAGGCCGAAGTGGTATTCGGTGACGAGGACCGGCTTATCCAGCGGCTTCGGCAGGGAGAGATCCGCGACCGAATGGCGGTACAGATTCAGCGAGATGACGTCCAGATAAGGCGCGGCGAGGCGCATGACCCGGACCGGATAGTCGTGCATTCTGGAGCCGAGATAGAGCTTGTGCGGCGCGCACTCTTTCAAAACTTCGCGATTGACCTTGAAGTAGGTGCGGATGATCTCGTCGTTGAAGGCCGCAAGGTCGCGTTTGCCTCGTCCGGTTGCGGGCAGAGCCGTCCGGTTGAGGAAGTCGTTCCAGCTCTTCAAATCGCTCCCCCACGCCTGATTGAAGGTGTTCAGGTCGTTGTGATAGCGTTTTTGGAGCTGTTCCAGAAAGACCTTTTTCGCACACTGCGAAGCGGGAGAGCGGACGACATCTTCGGCAAACCGGGTCGTCGTCCCCCATTTGACCTCGTTGTCGATGCAGTAGCCGATGCAGTAGGGATCGTTGAGTGTGAAGCCATACCGCCCGGTGAGTTCCGCCTTCAGGTCACGCGCATAGCCCGGATCGAAGACGTCGAAGAAGACCCCTTTGCCGTTGTTGAGTTTGACCCGTTTCCCGGCTGGATTGTGGATGTAGGGGATTTTCGCGTCGCGGGTCAGCGGCAGATAGCTGTTGACGCCGATGAGATTGATCCCCCAGGCGGGCAGCCGCAGCGCGGTGGTCCGGATGAACCCCTGCGGGTACTCCTTGCCGTATTTGGCGATCAGATTGCGCAGATTGTAGTTGAAGGAGGTCAGTTTCCCGCCGGTTTTCGCATACCAGGCGGCCCCGCTGCGTTCCGTCAGCCAGCAGGGGGCGTAGAGCGGATCATCTTTGGGGGGAAGTGTTTCGAACCAGTGTTCGCGACGGGTGATGGGGGTGGTGTCCACCCAGCGGATTCCCTGAATGCCGTGCCCCCAGAAGAGTTTCCCTGTCGGATCGACCAGATACCATTTGCCCTGATATTTCAGCGGGTAAAAGTGGCCGGTGGCGGGGAAATCGGGGCCGTTTGCCCAGCCGCCGTAGATGGTGCGTTCCGGATTCGGTTTTCTGTTCTGGAGAATCTGCATTTCCCGCCGGGCACTTTCGCGCAGTTCCTGATCGGAATGGATCAGGTTGCGATGTTTCGCATGCTTGTACTGCCCGAAGGTGTCGATGCAGGGGAAGAATTTCGCCGGGTCGGACAGTTCCGGATTCAGAGGCGGAACCGGATTTTCCAGCCGGAGATCCGACAGCTCGAAGCGGTGTTCGACCCCCGGCCAGCCGACCGAATTGACGAAGATGCGGATTTCGTCGATCCGGTCCTGATGGCTGCGCTGGCTTTCGGCGGCTCCCGGATAGCCGTCGGGCGATTTGTAGATCCCCGTACGCAGCATCGGGTCTTTGAGCGTGCCGCCGCAGTCCCGGTAGAAGGGGACCCGGCACGGAAAACTCTCTCCCTTGCGAAGCGCGACGCCGCCTTTGCTGCGGTAACGCCATTTCCCGTTCGTTCCGAGACAGATGAGTTCCACCTGAAGTTCTCCGGAGAAGCTGTCGCCCAGGTTGCGGACGTCGAAGGCGACGGCGGAGTATCCTTTCGTGGAGAAGCCGCTGCCGTCGGGATTTTTCAGCAGAATTCCCGACCACTTCGGACTGCCGGCGGGAACCTCGAGACGGAGTTTCCCATCCTTGATTTCATAGTGGCTTTTCCCCATTTTCCGGATGCCGGTTTGCATATCGGCGAAGTGGAACAGCGGCTTTGAGGCTTCCTCCGCCGCACCGAGCATGGTGCAGAAAGCGAGCAGAAGAAGGGAAACGGAAGGTAATGTTTTCATCGCAGATCTTTCCATATTCAGTCGTTGTAGAGATAAAGCGTTTTCCCCCATCCGGTCGTGTATTTCGGATTCACGGGGAGGGCATCCCACACTCCCGTGCGGGTGGGATTTGCCGCTTTCAGGGCGGAGACATGACCATCCACCCAGAGCATGTTGCAATTCATGTTGTGATAGGGGTAATAGACGCCGTTGGTCGTGCTTGTCCGGGAGACGTCAAGGGTGTGTTTCATATAGTTGGTGCCTTCCACTCCGTTGATGGAGTCAGCGGCGTAGATCCGGCGGGAGGGACGTCGTATTTCCGTGAGTTTGATCCGCCGGTTGATGCTCCAGTTGTAGACGAACGTCGCCCGGTTGACGCCGTAGACGTTCCCGGTTTTCCACCAGGAGAGCGAGTGATCGTCGCCGTAGTTCACCTTGCCCAGAGCCGCCGCTTCCGGGCAGTAGAAGACTTTGTTCATCTTCAGATACCCGTGGTCCCAGAGGACCATGTGCCAGCGGTCGGTGTCATAGCTCCCCTGACCGGGAATATCCGCCTGACAGGGCAGAGCCATGTAATCGCTGAAATCGCTGCCGTAGGAGAAGAAGGCCAGACCGATGTTCTTGAGGTTGCTCGAGCAGGAGGCGCTCTTCGCCCTTGCCCGCGCCTTGTTCAGTGCCGGCATCAGCATCGAGGCGAGAATGGTGATGATAGCGATAACGATGAGAAGTTCGATCAACGTAAATGGGGAAATCCGTTTCCCCGCGCCGGATGGCGACGGCCGTATGCCGTGCA
>NZ_DBEXAY010000195.1:0-3339 GCF_048170485.1 Victivallis sp.
TCTTGAGGAGGAAAAACTGTGAAGCACTCCATCGTCATCTGCATGGGCAGCTCCTGTTTCGCCCGGGGCAACAAGCGGAATCTGAAAATCATCGAAGAATATCTCCAGAAGCATGCGATCGACTGCGCCCTCTCCGGGCGCGGCTGCATCGGCAAGTGCAAAACCGGCCCGAATCTCTCCATCGACGGCGAGAATTTCGAGCGGGTGGATTCCGAGTCGCTGATCGATCTCCTGGATGCTAAACTGAGGAGCTGAATCTGCCATGAATCACTCGTATCCGGTCTATACCATCGAGGCGGAGTGTCAGGACTGCTACAAATGTGTCCGCCATTGCCCGGTCAAGGCGATCCGGGTGCGCGACGGCCATGCCGCGGTCATCCCGGAACTCTGCGTCGCCTGCGGCAAATGCGTCGAGGTGTGCCCGGTCAAGGCCAAGCAGGTGCGCAACGATACCGGCCGCGCCCGGCTGCTGCTGCAGGATTCCAGCCCGGTCTACGCCTCCATCGCGCCGTCGTGGGTCAGTGAGTTCCGCGATCTGGAACCGGGCAAGCTGATCCGGGCGTTGAAACTGCTCGGATTCGCCGGCGTCAGCGAAACCGCGCTCGGCGCCCAGCTCGTCTCCGCCCGGATGGCGGAGGCGCTCGACGCCGGAACCGGCGGACTGCTGCTCTCGTCGGCCTGTCCGACGGCGGTGGATTTCGTCCGTCGCTACCTCGCGCACCTCGCTCCCGCCATCACGCCGGTCGGTTCGCCGCTGATGGCGCACTGCCGGCTGTTGCGCGACACCTTCGGCGACGGAATCCGGGTGGTTTTCATCGGTCCCTGCATCGGCAAGAAGAACGAGGCGGACCGTCACCCGGAACTGCTCAATCTCGCGCTCACCTATCCGGAACTGCGCCAGATGCTGCGCGAGGCGGCGATTGTGCCGGAACGGCTGACGCCCGAGGCGGACGACCGTTTCCTGCCGGAGGCGGCGGAGGAGGGTGCGCGTTATCCGATCGAAGGGGGGATGAACGATACCATCCGCTTTCAGAGCGGGAACCAGCGCGTGCACTATGCCACGCTGACTGGATTGGACAATTTGAAACTCGCTTTTTCCGGCATGGAGACGATGCCGGCGAACGAGGCGGTTTTCGTCGAAATGCTCGCCTGTCCCGGCGGATGCGTCCACGGGCCCTGTTCCGAACACGATTCCCCCGGACTGCTCGAGCGGTTGCGGGTGCTGCGTCACGCCCGGATGCCGGAATCACCGCGCGAGCGCCGCACGCCGGGGAGCATCGCCGCCGCATTTCCCGCCGCCGCCGCTCCGCCGCCGGAGCCGGGCGATTTGATCGCCGCGCTCCGCAGCATCGGCAAAACCACCCCCGAGGATGAACTCAACTGCGACGGTTGCGGTTACGACACCTGCCGGAATTTTGCGCAGGCGATGATTGCCGGCAGGGCCGAGCCGTCGATGTGCGTCTCCTACCTCCGGAAACAGGCGCAGAAGAAGGCCAATGCGATTTTGCGCAGCATCTCTTCCGGGGTGGTGATCGCCGGCCGCGACCTCTCAATCATCGAGTGCAACCGCAACTTCGCCAAACTCTTCGGCGACGAGACGGTCGAGATGTTCGACGCCTGCCCAGGGCTGGCCGGAGCGGATCTCCGGCGGATTGTGCCCTCCTTCATCGGGCTGTTTGAATCGGCGCTCCAGAGCGGGCGCGACGTACGCCGGGATTCCCTCAAGGTCGGCAAACGTCTGTTCAATCTCAACCTCTTCAGCATCGAGCCGGGGGAGGTGATCGGCGCGGTGATCTTCGACGTCACCAACACCGAACTGCGGCGCGAACAGATCGCCGCCCGCGCCCGCAAAGTGATCGACCGCAACATCGCCACGGTGCAGGAGATCGCCTGCCGTCTCGGCGAACAGATGGCCGACACCGAGCTTCTGCTGCGTTCCATCGCCGACGACTACGCCGACGACACCGATCTCATTGAGGCGGAACCCCCGGAGAACAGCGAGCCATGACGTCAAAAAAAGCTGACCTTTTCATCGACACCGGGTATTCGCAGTGCTGTCATTTCGCCGAAAAGGCCTGCGGTGACGCGGTCGCCTTCAAACGGATTCCGGCGGAGGAGCGGTTGCTCGCGGTTCTCGCCGACGGGCTCGGCCACGGGCTCAAAGCGAACATCCTCGCCTTGATGACCACGACGATGGCGCTGCGGTTCAGCGCGGAGGATCGCGAAATCGTCCACTCCGCCGAGATCATCATGGATGCCCTGCCGGTCTGTCAGGTCCGGCAGATCAGCTATGCGACCTTTACCATCGTCGACACCCGGCTCGGAGGGCTGACCCGGGTGGTGGAGATGGGCAATCCGGAGTTTCTGCTCTTCCGCGGCGGCGACTCCTGTCCGATTGAGGGCAGGGAATTCTCCTCGCCCCGCTACCGCGACCGGACCATGACCGCCTACACGTTCGACGCGCGTCCGGGGGACCGGCTGCTTTTCTTCTCCGACGGGGTCACGCAGGCCGGGCTGGGGTCGCCCCGTTTTCCGCTCGGCTGGCGGAATTCCGGGGTGCGCGACTATGTCGCCTCGGTCATCGCCGGTCAGCCGGACATCTCCGCGCAGGAACTTTCGGAACGGATTCTGCGCGAAGCGGTCGCCCATGAACCGGAACTGCGTCCGGCCGACGATATCACCGCCGCCTGTCTCTATTTCCGGGAGCCGCGCCGGATGCTGCTCTTCACCGGACCGCCTTTCGATCAGAGCCGCGACGCCGAGTGCGCCCGGATTTTCCGCGACTTCCGGGGAACCCGGGTGATCTCCGGCGGGACGTCCGCCGAAATCATCTCGCGCGAACTTCACCGCCCGCTCACGATCGACCTCGCCGCCGCCGGAGATCTGCCGCCGCCGTCTCACATGGAGGGGGCCGACCTGGTCACGGAAGGAATCTTTACGCTGAGCCGCGCGGCCCGTTATCTGGAGACCGGTGACCAGACCCGGCTGGATCCTGCCGGAGAGCTGGCCGAGTTGATGCGCCGCCACGACGTGATCGACTTTCTGGTCGGCACCCGGATCAACGAGGCCCATCAGGATCCCAATTTGCCGGTCGATCTGGAGTTGAGGCGCAACATCGTCAAACGGCTGGGCGATGTTCTTCGCAACCGCTATATGAAAGAGGTCAACGTCCATTTCGTCTGACCGGAATTCCCGGTGCGCGAAACGTCGCCGGCGCCTCCCTTTCGCCAGCTCCCGGCCGCCACGACACAACCTGAGCGCCAAGAAAATCCCCTCGTTCGATCGATAACTTTTTATCGATTGAGCTTGAGCAGGTTATGACGTAAAGAAAAAATTAAA
>NZ_DBEXAY010000196.1:0-5031 GCF_048170485.1 Victivallis sp.
CCAGCGGCTGAATGTCGATCCGCTCACTGCCCCGGTAAACCTTGCGCGACAGAAGATCGATCACCAGATCTCCGACGGTCAGCGTGGAAGATTCCGCGCTGGATCCCGCCCGGCGCAGCAGCGCCTGAATCCGCGCGACCAGCTCGGAAAACGAAAACGGCTTGACCAGATAATCATCGCCGCCGTTCTGCAGACCGCGGATTTTGTCGGCAACCGAATTTTTCGCACTCAGCACAATGACCGGCATGGTGATCCGGTCGGCGCGCAGCTTTTCAATCAGCGTAAAACCATCCATTCCGGGGAGCATGATGTCGACAATCGCCAGATCACACTCTTCGGTCTCCGCCTTGAACAGGCCGTCCGGACCGGTCGCGGCATGAACCGTCGAATAACCGGACTGCTGCAGGCCCTTGAGGATGAAATCCGCTGTCCTTGCGTCATCCTCCACCAAAAGAATCTTCATAAAAACCTCCTCTGAAAAAAAGAGGCCGCCGACCGCTGGGGAGGCGATCGACGGCCAATCAGGGAAACGACACTAATAGTGTAATCTGTTCCGCCTGTTTTTTCAACCCGGATTGCCAAATTGCAATCAATGTTGCACGCTACCGGGCCGGCCGGCCGACCGGCTGCACATACATGGGAAGCTGATTTTTATCAAGTTTCAGCAAACTTCTCAACACGGAAACATTGAAACTCGCCTTGAATACAGTCGCCAGATTGTTCGCCGCGCAGTAAAGATAGATGTTCTGCCCGATGAATCCGGAATCCACCGCCGCGAATTCCCGTTTCTGCCGCCCCAGATCGGCGACAATGACAACCATGAGAGGAGCGTTGTTCGCCACTTCACAGCGGCCGGCATAGACCTCCTTGAGCACATTCTTCTTCGCATCGTAGAAATAAGCGCCGTTCGGCATGACCACATAGAGCGAAAGCTCCTGCCGGTTCATTGCGGTCGGAGCGGTGCGCCGCCCGTCCTGCCGGTTGATGCCGTTCGCCGCCCAGAGCAGATTGGAGATCTCCGCCGTTTTCAGCGGGGCACTCGAGATGGCCCGCTCGCTCCGCCGCTTGGCGAGCGCCTCCATCAGCGGCATTCCGCCGGAGGTCGTCGGGGCCGGCAGCGCAATATCGGCGGCTGCAACCGATGCGGCAGCGAGCAACGCAACAGGAATCCAGGAAAATTTCATCGTTCATCCTCCTTTTTTCATATTGGAACATCCGGATCAGCCGACCCGGTAACGGACACAGATTCCGGCGGGCAACTCCCGGCCGGTGCTCTCCGGCACGGTCATCTCCCCGGATACAAATTCCCCGCCGGCGCCGAACGCCTCCCGCGCCAGCCGTTCGAGCACCAGCACCGAAAAACCGGGCGAATGGCAACTCAACACCACCGTGAACGGCCGCGAACGGTCGCGCAGTTCGGCACACCGGGCCAGCAGTTTCGGCAGATCCTCCTCGATCTTCCAGACCTGCCCGCTGGAGCCGCGGCCGAACGTCGGCGGATCCAGCGCGATCAGATTGTATTTCGAGCCGCGGCGCACTTCGCGCGCCGTGAACTTGGTGACATCGTCGGCAATCCAGCGGATCGCATCGGGGACCCGCGGATTGAGCGCCAGATTCTCCCGCCCCCATTCGATCATGCCGCGGGAGGCATCCAGATGGCAGACCCCCGCCCCCGACTGCGCCATCGCCATCGAACCGACGCCGGAGTAGCCGAAGAGATTCAACGCCTTCGCGCCCTCCCCCAGCCCGGACTCCGGAGAACGGAAAAAATCCCAGTTGCGGAACTGTTCGGCGAAGAAGCCGAGGTGACCGAAGCCGGTCGGCTTCACCTTGAGCGTGAATCCGCCCCACTGAATCCGCCAGCTCTCCGGGAGCGGACGGCGGAAACTCCAGCGGCCGCCGCCGGAGCTGTCACGGGTGAACACCGCATCGGCGGCCTCCCACTCCGATGCGGGGAGAGCCGGTTTCCAGAATGCATTGAGCGCGGGCCGGATCAGGCGGTATTCCCCCACCGCCTCCAGCTTCCGCAGATTGCCGCTGTCGAGAAGACGATATTCCATTCTTTACGCCTCCGCCTGATAGACAATCCGCCCGTTGCACACAGTCAGCAGCGCCCGGTTGGTTTTCATTTCAAACACCGCGAGATCAGCGCGCCGGTTCGGCAGGAGCAAGCCGCGATCGTTCAGCTGAAACGCCGCCGCCGGATTGCTGGTCACCGCCATCGCCGCCTGCGTCTCCGCCAGATGGCCGCAACTCATCAGACTGTGCCAGCCGGCGTCGAGCATCGTGGTCGTACCGGCCAGCACGCTCTGTTCGGTCTGCGAAAAACCATCCTTGACCCGGATCAACGACGGACCGATCCGGTACTCGCCGTTCGGCATTCCCGCCGCCATCGTGCAGTCGCTGATGCCGACCAGCTGCCGGCGGGATTTGCACCGGCAGGCGAGATCGACCATCCGCGGATGGATGTGCCGCCCGTCGATGATGAGTTCCACCGTCACCCGGTTGTCGGTGAGAGCGATGCTGGACAATCCCATCTCCCGCTGATGGAGCGGCGGCATGCCGTTGAAAAGATGGGTGCAGTAGCAGGCGCCGGCATCGATGGCGCGCAGCGTCTGCTGCTCGTTGGCGATGCTGTGGCCCATCGACGGCTTGACGCCATGCTCCAGCAGAAATTCAATCAATTCGGTAGCCTTGTCCAGCTCGGGGGCGAAGGTCATCACCCGGATCTTCCCCTGCCCTGCCTCGATAAGTTCCCGGGCGAACCCCAGGTCGATCGGCCGGATTGACTCCTCCTGCTGCGCTCCCCGTTTGAAGGGGTTGATGAACGGCCCTTCGGAATTGATGCCGACCGCTTCGGCGCCGGGGAGCTCCCGCGACATCTCCGCGGCGAGCAGAGAGAGATTTTCCAGCATATCGGCGGCGGGAGCGGCCACGATGGTCGGGAAGAACGAGGTCACCCCCCGTTCCCCCAGAATCCGGCTCATCGCATCGATCGGCCGCGGAGAGATCGTCACCGACGAGCAGTCGAAGCCACCCGCGCCATGAATGTGCGTATCGATGAACCCCGGAGTCATATAGGCATTTTCAAACCGGAACACCTCCAGCTGCGGCTCCATCTCAAATGCGGAAAGTCCGCCGACCGCCAGAATCCGGTCGTCCTCGCAGAGCACGGCTCCGTTCTCCACCCGGTGATCCGGGGTGATCAGGTGGTCGGCAATGAAGAGCCTGCGAACCCGTTTTTTCATATGTTCCTCCATCAGGAAATCAAGCGCGTTTTCCTGATAATATACGCCGGAACCGGATTTTTGCCATTCCGCAACGTTTTTTTTTCAAAAAACCAGCGGAAGATGTGACGCGGACCGGAGCAAATTCCACCGCGGCACTTGACAAATGCAGTTGCCGCATTATATTGTTTTTTCAATTACTGGGGAGTAATTTTTCGGTATATTGGACGGCACAGAGGAGGCTGAACAATGAATTTTATCCATCCACAGTTTTTCTACGCGGCACCATTGCTGCTGGCGGCAGTGGTGATTCTCTCCATATCGGCGACGGCACGGCGGCGCAAAAAACTTGCGGCGCTTCTGGGCAGCAGCGCAACCGACCCGGACGCGGTCAAACTGTCGCCCGCCCGGCGGCGCCTGCGAAACGGCTGTCTGCTTCTGGCGATGCTCTTTCTCGTCGCGGCGGCGGCCCGTCCCTTCTGGGACTCCCAGCTGGTGCCCTACGAACCGCACGGCCGGGATCTCATGGTGTTGTTCGACGTCTCCAAGAGCATGCGGGCGACCGACATCGCTCCGTCGCGGCTGGACCATGCAAAATTTCTGCTCCGGCAGCTGGTGGAGGCCGATTCCGGGGACCGGTTCGGGCTGGTCGCATTTGCCGGGAACGCCTACCTGGCCTGCCCGCTCACCTCGGACCAGCTGGCGTTCAACCAGTACATCGATGAACTGTCCACCGACACAGTGCCGCTCGGGGGAACCAATCTGGAGCTGGCGCTCAACACCGCGATGACCGCATTCAAGGCGGCGGCGGCGGGAAACCGGGCGATCGTGCTGATGACCGACGGCGACGAACTCACCGGCGACAGCAGCCGCATCGTCAATGAACTGAAGAAAAAGGAGATTCCAGTCTTCGTCATCGGCCTCGGGGATCCGGAAGTCGGGGCGCCGGTGCCGGAGGAGGACGGCACGCTCAAGCGGGACCGCGACGGGAAACTGGTGACCACCCGGCTCAACGAAGTCAATCTGCGGCGGCTGGCTGCGGAAACCGGCGGAATTTATGTCCGGAGCACCGTCACCGACACCGGCCTGGCCGCGATCGAGAACCGGATCAAACGGCTCGATCAGGCGGAACAGGAGGGGGGAAAACGCACGGTTCCGATTGAGAAGTTCCCGCTGGCGCTGATAGCGGCAGGAGTTTTTCTGCTGATCTATTTTCTGATCTCGGAGCGCCCGGGAGATCACCGGAAGCCCCGCGCCTCCAAAGCGCTGCTTCTCCTCCTCGGCATTCTCTTCGGAGCGGAACTGGCCGCGGCACCGACGCCGGCACCGGCACCGGAATCGGCCGTTCCGGCAATTCCGGCCAAACCGGAAGCACGGACCGAGGGCTCCGTCAAGGTGGAACCGGAACTGCCGGACACCCCGGATGAACTCTACAATGTCGCACGCGAAAAACAGCTCTCCGGCGATGAACAGGCTCCGCAACTCTATGAAAACGTCATCCGGCAGGCGGTGGACCGGCCGGATCTCCAGGCTCGCTCGTTCCACAATCTCGGCACCGGGGAACATCTGCAGGTCCGCAAAGGGTTTGCCGGCGCGATGGCTCAGGTCAAAGCACAGCAGCTTGACCCGGCGCTTCAGGAGTTGACTCAGGCGGAAGCCCGGGCGAAAAGCGCCGAAGAGCTTTATGTACGCAGTCTTTCCATTCCACAGAATGAAGCGGCGCTGGCGGCTTCCACCACCAATTTGCAGCAGCTCGCCGATGATCGAAAGAAAATTGAGGAGCTGAAAAAGAAAATTGAAGAGC